>JBBRVT010000025.1:0-20142 GCA_038246615.1 Burkholderiales bacterium | reverse complement strand
GTTCCCCACGGGCGTGGGGATGAACCGCCGTTGACGGTTTTCAGGGATGTGGCGATCGGGTGTTCCCCACGGACGTGGGGATGAACCGCCGCCGGCGTATTCAAACAGCTTGCCTACAAGGTGTTCCCCACGGGCGTGGGGATGAACCGAACAAGCCAACCCATGGGCCCGAAGGCCCAGGGGTTGGCTCGTGCGCTCCGCGCAGTGGCATCGAAGGGCAGGCACCCGCAGAGCCGGCTTGGGCCAGACTCAGGCAGCGCCGGTCCTGGCAGCATCGTCCCGCACGGGTTGGGCTGCTTTCGGTGCTGCCGGCCTGAACACCGCCCGGTCACCGTAAAACCCCGCATCCTCGTTGCCCGGCCACCAGCCCGGCACGCCCAGCACCGGCAATGGGCAAAAGGGCTTGGCGGCCCAGCCCGCGACGTCCAGCGCCGGCGCTGCATCGGCCGGCAGCACATGCGCCGTCAGCGCCTTGCGCGGTGCGGTGGCCAGCTGTTCCAGCAACGCATGGCCGACGATGGTCAGCCGCGCTTCCGCCCAGCGCGCCCGGTGGGTGATGAACAGCGCCGTCCAGTCGCGCTGGCGCAGTGCCTGCCACAGCACCGGCGGCGCCTGCAGCAGGGCGCCGTTCTCGTCGAACAGCGTCAGCGCGTCGCGCAGCGGGCCACGCTGCGGCTGCACGCCGCAGCGGGCGATCTCGCCGGCCTGCAGCGCGTTCAACCGGCGTTTGAGCACCGGCTGTGCCAGCCACACCAGGCCGTTGAAGAAGTCATGCGGGTTGTCGCGGGTGGGCACCCGGGCGCTGCGGTGGATGAAGACCTCGTAGGGCTCGCCGGCCGGCAGCGCGGCCTGCGGCACGAAGCACAGCCGGCCGGGGTCCGGCTGCGGCGCATCGGCAGCTTGCAGGCGTTGCGCGTTCAGCGCATCAGCCACCGTGGCGCCGGCCTGCCAGGCCGACCAGGCACGGCCCAGCGCCGGTTGCAAGGGCGCCAGCCAGGGGCCGGCCAGGTCCATGCCTGTGGACAGGCTGCTCGGAGTGTTCAGGCCGCCCATGCTTCCCCCGCCGCCCTGGCCGCCCAGGCCGCCCAGGCCGCTCAAGCCCGTCAGTCCGCCTGGCGCCAGGCCAGGGTTTCGCCGCCGCGCAGTGGCTTGAGCTGCGCCTCGCCGAAGGGCACCGTCTCGGGCAGCAGATAGGGCTCGCGCCGCAGCGTCACCGTGCCGGTGTTGCGCGGCAGGCCGTAGAAGGCCGGTCCGTGGTGGCTGGCAAAGCCTTCCAGCTTGTCGAGCGCACCGGCAGCGTCGAAGGCCTCGGCATACAGCTCCAGCGCGCTCAGCGCGGTGTAGCAGCCGGCGCCGCACACCGACGCCTCCTTCATCACCGACGCGTGTGGCGCGCTGTCGGTGCCGAGGAAGAAGCGGTCGGAGCCTGAGGTGGCCGCTGCCACCAGCGCCTGGCGGTGCAGCTCGCGCTTGAGCACCGGCAGGCAGTAGTAGTGCGGCCGCAGGCCGCCCAGGAAGATGGCGTTGCGGTTGTAGAGCAGGTGATGGGCGGTGATGGTGGCGGCCGTGTACGGGCCGGCGCTTGCCACGTACTGCGCCGCCTCTTGCGTGGTGATGTGCTCGAACACCACCTTGAGCTCAGGAAAATCGGCGCGCAGCGGCCGCATCACGCGGTCGATGAACACCGCCTCGCGGTCGAACAGGTCGATCTCGGCATCGGTCACCTCGCCATGCACCAGCAGCTTGAGCCCGGCGCGCTGCATCGCCTCGAGCACCGCATGGGTCTTGCGGATGTCGGTGACGCCGGCGTCGCTGTTGGTAGTGGCGCCGGCCGGGTAGAGCTTGAGCGCGACCACGCCGGCGTCTGCGGCGCGTTTGATCTCATCGACCGCCATGTTGTCGGTGAGATACAGCGTCATCAGCGGCGTGAAGTCGCTACCGGCAGGCAGCGCGGCCAGGATGCGATCGCGGTAGGCCGCGGCCGCGGCCGCTGTGATGACGGGCGGGCGCAGGTTGGGCATGATGATGGCGCGGCCGAATTGCCGTGCCGTGTGCGCCACCACGGCGGCCATGGCGGCGCCGTCACGCAGATGCAGGTGCCAGTCGTCCGGGCGGTCAAGGGTCAGGGTCTGGATCATGCTGGGATTCTGCACTTCTGCGCCGCGCAGCGAAGGCAGCGCGGTCAGGTCGCCACCCTCGGGGTGAGCCATACCCAGCCGTTCCCTGCGTTTTTTCAAACCCCATGGCTACGTAGAACCTCCAATCAAGCATGTTTCTTGCATGCCTATACTTGCCATCGTTCCGGGCAAGCCCGCCCATCTGAATCAAATACCGACCTGAAGGAGCCAGTGAAATGTCCAAATTGATTGCCAAGTCCCTGTTGCCCACCGCCTGCGTTGCTGCGGTGCTCGCCCTGTCGGGTGTCACCGCCCATGCCGGCAAAGACCTCGATGCCATCAAGGCGCGCGGCGCCCTGGTCTGCGGCGTCAACACCGGTCTGGCGGGCTTCTCGGCCGCCGACAGCCAGGGCAAGTGGAGCGGCCTCGATGTCGACTACTGCCGAGCGCTGGCCGCCGCCATCCTGGGGGACGCCAGCAAGGTGCGCTACACCCCGCTGACGGCGCAGGCGCGCTTCACCGCGCTCGTGTCGGGCGAGATCGACGTGCTGGCGCGCAATTCCACCTGGACGCTGACTCGCGACGCGTCGCTGGGTATGCACTTCGTCGGCATCAACTTCTACGACGGCCAGGGCTTCATGGTGCCCAAGAGCCTGAAGGTGACCAGCGCCAAACAGCTCAAAGGCGCCACCGTCTGCGTGCAGTCTGGCACTACCACCGAGCTCAACCTGACCGACTTCAACCGCGCCAACAACCTGCAGATCAAGCCGGTGGTGTTCGAGAAGGTTGAGGCCGCCACCGCCGCTTACTTCGCGGGCCGCTGCCAGGCCTACACCACCGACGCCTCGGGTCTGGCTTCAACGCGCAGCAAGGAGGCTGCCAAGCCCGACGACCACGTCATCCTGCCCGATCTGATCTCCAAGGAGCCGCTGGGCCCGGTGGTGCGCCGCGGCGACGACGAGCTTTTCGCCATCGCCAAGTGGGTGCTCAACGTGCTGCTCGACGCCGAGGAGCAAGGCATCACGCAGGCCAACGTCGACGCGTTGAAGAAGGACAGCAAGGTCCCCGGCGTGATGCGCCTGCTGGGTTCGGGCACCGAGGACACCGGCAAGCCGCTCGGCCTGGACAAGGAATGGGCCTTCCGGGCCATCAAGGCGGGGGGCAACTACGGCGAGATGTTCGAGCGCCATGTCGGCGAGAAGACCCCGATCGGCCTGCCGCGCGGCAGCAACAACCTGTGGTCCAACGGCGGCCTGATGTACGCCCCGCCGGTGCGCTACAAGCCGCACCCCCGGCGTCGCGCGTCTGGCGCGGCGCCGGCCCATGCTGTCGCGGCTGCGCCGGGGTAGCCCGCCGCAGCCGCGAGCTTCTATTCAGCCCCGGAGCCGAACTTGAGCGAACCCGCACCGAACAAGAAGCGCCAGTGGTCCTTGCGCAGCCGCGCCGCGCGCGGCCTGATCTACCAGCTGATCGCCTTGATAGTGATTGCGGGCGCGGTGTGGTTTCTGGCGTTCAATACGCAGAAGAACATGGAGGCTCGCGGCATCCAGAGCGGCTTCGACTTTCTGGGCCAGACCGCCGGTTTCGACATCGGCGAGACCGTCATCGCCTATGACCCGAGCGAGACTTACGGGAAGGCCTTGTGGGTGGGCGTGCTGAACACGCTGCGTGTGGCCGTCGTCGGCATCGTTCTCACCACGATCATCGGCGTGCTCATCGGCATCGGGCGTTTTTCACACAACGCGCTGGTGCGCGGGTTCTGCTACGGCTACGTCGAGTTGTTTCGCAACGTGCCCATCCTGCTGCAATTGCTGATGTGGTACCTGCTGTTTGTCGAGGTGCTGCCGCCCTCGCAAGCGGCCTGGAACCTGGCCGACCTGTTTTTCCTCAGCAAGGGCGGCGTGGCCATGCCCTGGCCGGTGTGGGTGAATGGGCATTTCTGGGTCGGCGCCGGGCTTCTGGCCGGCATCGCCGCCACCCTCTATTACCGGCGTTGGGCGCAGCAGCAGTTCGAGCTCAGCGGCCGGGACCGCAACCGCTGGGCACTGCCGCTGGCCGCAACCCTGCTGCTGATGCTGGCCGGATGGGTCGCGGGCGGCGCGCCGCGCCAGTGGTCGCTGCCCGAGCAGCTGCCCTTCATGGTCGACGGCGGCATCAGTGCCACGCCCGAATTCATGGCGGTGCTGATCGGTCTGGCGCTGTACACGGCCGCGTTCATCGCCGAGGTGGTTCGCAGCGGCATCGATTCGGTCAGTCATGGCCAGGTTGAGGCGGCCGGCGCGCTGGGGCTGTCCAAGCGCCAGAAGATGCGGCTGGTGATCCTGCCGCAGGCGCTGCGCGTGATCATCCCGCCGATGACCAATCAGTTTCTCAACCTGACCAAAAACTCATCCCTGGCGGTGGCCATCGGCTACCCCGACGTGGTCTCGATCGCCAACACAACGCTCAACCAGAGCGGGCGCGCAGTCGAGTGCATCGCCATCATCATGGTGGTCTACCTGAGCACCTCGCTGTCGACCTCGGCGCTGATGAATTTGTATAACAAGCGCATGGCGATCAAGGAGCGCTGACATGGCCGACATCTTTCAGCCCGTCGCCGCTCGCCCGGCCCCCGTTGCGACCGAGGGGCTGATGCCCTGGATCAAGCGCAACTTGTTCACCAGTTGGAAAAACAGCCTCGTCACGCTGCTGATGCTCGGCCTGGTGGCCTACCTGCTGCCCGGCCTTGTGCAGTGGGGTGCCATCAACGCTGTCTTTAGCGCGCATGCCGACGCCTGCCAAGCCGCGCGAGGCATCGGCGCTTGCTGGGGCGTGGTGACCGAAAAGTGGCGCCTCATCATCTTCGGGCGTTACCCATTCGAGCAGCAATGGCGGCCCGAGATTGCGACGCTGGTGATGGTGACCGGGCTGGTGCTGAGTTGCATCCGCGCCTTCTGGAGCATGTGGCTGCTGGCGCTGTGGGCTGGCGTGCTGGCGGTGTTTTTCACGCTGATGGGCGGTGGTGTGTTCGGCCTGGAGCCGGTGCGCACCGACCTGTGGGGCGGGTTGCCGCTGACGGTGATGCTGGCGACGCTGTCGATCTTCTGCGCCTTCCCGCTGGCGGTGCTGGTGGCGCTGGGGCGGCGCAGCAATCTGCCGGCCATACGCACGCTGTGCATCATCTACATTGAGCTGATCCGCGGCGTGCCCTTAATCAGCGTGCTGTTTATGGCCTCGTTCATGTTCCCGCTGTTCATGCCGCAGGGCACGAGCATCGACGTGCTGGTGCGGGTGCTGGTGGGCATCACCTTGTTTGCTGCGGCTTACATGGCCGAGATCGTTCGCGGTGGCCTGCAAGCCATTCCCAAGGGCCAGCTCGAGGCCGCCGACACGCTGGGCCTCAGCTACTGGCAGACGCAGCGCAAGATCGTGCTGCCGCAGGCCCTGGCCATGGTGGTGCCGAGCATGATGAACAACTTCATCAGCATCTTCAAGGACACTTCGCTGGTGACCATCGTGTCGCTGTATGAGTTGACCGGTGCGCATGGCCTGGCGCTGAACTCAGATGTCAACTGGCGGCCGTTCAAGATCGAGGCCTACATCTTCATCATCGCGATCTACTTCGTGTTTTGTTTCGCGATGTCGCGTTACAGCCTGTGGGTCGAAAAACAGGTCAATGTCAGCAAGGCGCGCTAAGCGCGTCCGACCGGTTCAACCTTCTTCCAAGAACCCCATGAGCGACGACAACATCATCCGCTTTGACAAGGTCAACAAGTGGTACGGCAATGACTTCCATGTGCTGCGCGACATCGATCTGAAGGTGGCGCGCGGCGAGCGCATCGTCATTTGCGGGCCTTCGGGCTCAGGAAAGTCGACCCTGATCCGCTGCATCAACGCGCTTGAGGAGTATCAGCAGGGCCAGCTCACGGTCGACGGCATCCTGCTGACCGACGACATCAAGGCCATCGAGGGCGTGCGCAAGCAGGTCGGCATGGTGTTCCAGCAGTTCAACCTGTTCCCGCACCTCACCGTGCTGGAAAACCTGACGCTGGCGCCGATGTGGGTAGGCAAGCTGCCCAAGAAAGAGGCCGAGGAGCGTGCCATGCAGCAGCTTGAGCGGGTGCGCATCGCCGAGCAGGCGGGCAAATACCCGCTGCAGCTCTCCGGCGGCCAGCAGCAGCGGGTGGCGATTGCCCGCGCGCTGTGTCTGACACCCAAGATCATGCTGTTCGACGAGCCGACCTCGGCGCTTGACCCCGAGATGATCAAGGAAGTGCTGGACGTGATGATCGAGTTGGCCGAGGGCGGCATCACGATGATCTGCGTCACCCACGAGATGGGTTTTGCCAAGGCGGTGGCCAACCGCGTGATTTTCATGGACCAGGGCCAGATCGTCGAGCAGAACGAGCCGCACGAGTTCTTCAACAACCCGCAGAGCGAGCGCACCAAGGACTTCCTGTCGAAGATCCTCGGGCATTGACCCCCCCTCCCCAGACGCGCCTGCCGGGCCGTCTGCCGCAGAAAGCCCCACAGCGATCATCCGGGTTTTCACGCTGCCGAAGCGGCAGCGCGGTTCCATCAGCCAGCGCGGACAGACTGTGAAGGCCAGCGTGGGCGGGATGGCGGACTCGATCACGCCCTGCCCGCTGGCGCGGTGGCTGCGCATCAGGTTGCACGCGGCTTGCAGCGCCACCGGGATCTCCCGCGCCTGGATGGGGCGGGCAAACCCTCGCTTGGTGACATGCCGCGACTGGGCCGACCGGGAAAAGCGGCGCGTCTCTGCCAGGTTGACGAAGTCTTCGGGCCCCTTGGTTTACACCAGGGCAGTTCAATCGTCGGATTCGACCCACCATTCAAGGGGCAGACCGCCCTGACCCCCCTTGAACAAAGGGGGGACAGCCTGGGCATGGGTCACGGTCGTTCGATACAGTTCGCGACAGACAGAAGCGGAGGCTAGGCAAAGGCCTCTCCGGTTCACCCACCATCCAAGCAGGACATCACAATGAACTCAGCATGTCGGTCCATTGCTCTGGCAGCAGCGCTCAGCGCACTGTCCAGTGGCGCCTTTTCTGCGCTTGTGAGCATCGACCTCGATTTCAATGTGGACGGCGATGCGCTGATCGGCCCACCAGTCCAAGCACCAGCCAGATTGGAGCATGTGCCGGGCAAGCTGAGTTTGACCAATGCGTGGGTCTACAAGCTCGGCATGTTCGACACTGGCGATGTGGTTTCGGCTGAAATTGACGATCGCAAGTTGCCCTGGACGTGCGGCACAAGCTCTTGTAACGACACCGGATACATCTCCAACCGGCCACGCGGTGGACCCTCCGCCCCGCTCACGCTGGCGCTGGATCGATCGATCCTCGCGCAAGGCCAGTACATCAAGGCGCTTAGTTTTTCCTTCTGGCACAGCGCCTTACAGAACCAGGCGTCGATCACGTTCTTCGACGCCTTGGGCGGTCGTGAATCTTGGGGGAACATCTCCGCCGGGGACCAGCAATGGTCAAGGCCGGTCGCCTTCGAGCTGAAGAACTTGACAGAGGCAACAAGGGTTGAATTCGTCTTTGGTGCGCCCCTGGGCATGGACGACCTGAAGATCACGCTGACTGCCGCCACGGGCGGCGGTGGCGGCACCGTCCCCGAGCCGGCCAGCTATGCGCTGGTGGGCATGGCGCTGCTGGCTGTTGGCGCCAGCACACGCCGCCGCAAGGCCTGAGCCCGCTCCGCGCCTGCGCACCAGCCCGCCGCCGGCGGGCTTTTTCACGCCCGGCTTCAGCGTCTGCTGCCCGGCGCTCAGCCCGGCAGGCTGCCGCCCTCGTCAGCCTGCTGCAGCCGCCACATCTCGGCATAGCGCCCGCCCAGGGCCAGCAGGTCGGCATGGGTGCCGCGCTCTACCACCCGGCCGCCGTCGAGCACCACGATCTCGTGCGCGTCGGCCACGGTGGACAGGCGGTGGGCGATCACCAGCGCCGTCTTGCCCTGGGCTGCGCTCTTCAGCTCGGCCTGGATGGCGCGCTCGTTGGCTGAATCCAGCGCCGACGTGGCTTCGTCGAAGATCAGCACCGGCGGGTTCTTCAGCAGCGTGCGGGCGATGGCCACGCGCTGCTTCTCGCCGCCAGACAGCTTCAGCCCCCGCTCGCCGACCATCGTGGCATAACCCTTGGGCGTGCTGGCGATGAACTCATGGATGTGCGCCGCCCGGGCCACCGCTTCCACCTCGGCGGGCGTGGCGCCGGTGCGGCCGTAGCCGATGTTGTAGCCCACGGTGTCGTTGAACAGCACGGTGTCCTGCGGCACGATGCCGATCGCCTGGCGCAGGCTGGCCTGCTGCACCGCCCGGATGTCCTGGCCGTCGATGGTGATGCGCCCGCCGGTGACATCGTAGAACCGATAGAGCAGCCGCGCCAGCGTGCTCTTGCCGGCGCCTGACGGCCCGACCACCGCCACCGTCTTGCCCGCCGGGATCTCGAAGCTGACGCCGTGCAGGATGGGGCGCCCGGCGTCGCCGGCGGTGCCGGATACCGGCCCGTCGTAGGCGAAGCGCACGTCCTCGAAACGCACGACGCCATGCGCCACGGCCAGCGGCGGCGCGCCAGGCACGTCGGCCACCTCGCGGTCACGCTCCAGCAGCAGGAACATGCGGTCCAGGTCGGTCAGGTTCTGCTTGACCTCGCGGTAGAGCACGCCGAGGAAGTTCAGCGGAATGTAGAGCTGGATCAGGAAGGCGTTGATCATCACCAGATCACCCAGCGTCAGCCGCCCCTCCACGACACCCTGCGTGGCCCGCCAGAGCATGGCCACCAGGCTCAGCGCGATGATCAACTGCTGGCCGGTGTTGAGAAACGACAGCGAGGTCTGGCTTGTCACCTGCGCGCGGCGGAAGGACTCCAGCCCCTGCTCGTAGCGCCGCGCCTCGAAGGCCTCGTTGTTGAAGTACTTCACCGTCTCGAAGTTCAGCAGCGCGTCGATGGCGCGGGTGTTGGCGCCGGAATCCAGCTCGTTCATCTCGCGGCGGAACTTGCTGCGCCACTCGGTCACGGTGACGGTGAAGGTGATGTAGACCACCAGCGCCCCCAGCGTGGTCCACACAAAGCCCATGTCGAAGCGCCAGCCCAGGAAGCTCAGCACCAGGGTCACCTCCACCAGCGTGGGCACGATGGAGTACAGCGAATACGACACCAGCGACTGCATCGCCCGGGTGCCTCGCTCGATGTCGCGCGTCAGGCCGCCGGTCTGCCGCTCCAGGTGGAAGCGCAGGCTCAGCGCATGCATGTGGCCGAACACTTCCAGCGCGATCTGCTTGCTGGCGCCGAAGCTCACCTTGGCGAACACCAGCTCACGCAGCTCGGTGAACAGGCTGGTCGACAAGCGCAGGCCGGCATAGGCCAGCAACAGGCCGGCGGGCACCACCAGCACCGCGCGCGGGTCACCCGGTTTCAGCGCCAGCGCGTCCACCAGGTACTTCAGCAGCACCGGCACGCCGACGTTGGCCACCTTGGCCGCCAGCAGGAAGCTCAGCGCCAGGCCGACGCGCCAGCGGTACTGCCAAAGATACGGCAGCAGCTTGCGCAGGGTATGCCAGTCGGAACGGACGGCGCCGGGGGTGGCTGGGGTCGGCAGGGCGACGCCGGGGGCGGATGGGCGCATGGGCAGGGTGGGCCAGGTCAGGCAGCGTGGAAGAATGGCCTGCCAGGAACAACACCCAGGTGGTGCCGATGCCCGATCCGACAAGCCCCTGGAAGCCCCTGACGGGGCCCACCAGTTTGCCCGATGGCAGCGAACTGGTGCTGCGCGTGATGCCCCTGCCGGCCGATGTGAACGGCAATGGCGACATCTTCGGCGGCTGGCTGATGGCCCAGGTGGACCTGGCCGGCGCGGTGCTGCCGTCGCGCATCGCCCGCGGCCGCATCGCCACCGTGGCGGTGAACCAGTTCATCTTCAAGCAGCCGGTGTCGGTGGGCGACCTGGTCAGCTTCTACGCCCGCGTCACCCGCATCGGCAACACCAGCATCACCGTGCATGTGGAGGTGTTTGCCGAGCGCAACCCGGCCAACCTGCAGGTGGTGAAGGTGACCGAGGCCAACCTCACCTACGTGGCCATCGACGCCCAGGGCAAGCCGCGCCCCGTGCCCAAGGACTGACTGCGCTTCAGAACTTCGAGAAGTCGGGCTTGCGCTTCTGGAAGAAGGCCTGGAAGGCCTCCACCGCCTCGGGGCTGCGCAGGCGCTGGCTGAAGAGGGCGCCTTCGGTGGCCATCACCGCACGGATGCGCTCGCGCAGCGGTGCGCGCATCAGGCGCTTGGTCTCGCGCACCGCGCTGGGCGCCAGCGCGTTGAAGCGCTCGGCCATGCGGCGGGCGTGGTTGACCACCTCGCCGGCGGGCAGCACGGCGTTGGCGATGCCGCAGTCGACCGCGTCACTGCCGGTGAAGGGCTCGCCCAGCATCAGCTTCTCGGCCGCCTTGACATGGCCGATCAGCGCCGGCAGCAACAGGCTACTGGCGTACTCGGGCACCAGCCCCAGGCTGACGAAAGGCATGGCCAGACGGGCCTCGTCGCTGACATAGACCAGGTCACAGTGCAGCAGCAGCGTGGTGCCGATGCCCACCGCCGCGCCGGTGACAGCCGCCACCACCGGCTTGTCGCAATCGAGCAGCGCGCGCATGAAGTGCGCCACCGGGGTTTCGGCGGCAGCACCGCCCTCACCATCGCCCAGGCTGGGCGGGCGCTGCATGAAGTCGTCGATGTCGTTGCCCGAGGTGAAGATGCCCGGCTGCCCGGTGATCAGCACCGCGCGCACGCCAGCCTCGGTGTTGGCTGCCTCCAGCGCCTGCGCCATGGCGGTGTACATCGCCTGGGTGAGCGCGTTCTTCTTCTCGGGCCGGGCAATCTCGATCGTGAGCACCTTGTTGACGAGGGCGGTGCGGATGGTCATGCAGTGTCTCCAGTACGAAATGAACAACGGTGCGCAGCGGTGTCACCAAACTGCCGCCGTGGAACCGGCTCCGCCGGGCCACCGGCGGCGCCCCGGGGGGGAGCGCCGCAGGCGCATCGGGGGGGGTAGTTACACGCGCTCGAAGATGCCGGCGGCGCCTTGGCCGGTGCCCACGCACATCGTCACCATGCCGTACTTCAGCTGATGGCGGCGCAGCGCGTGCACCACGGTGGCGGCGCGGATGGCGCCGGTGGCGCCCAGCGGGTGGCCGAGCGCGATGGCGCCGCCCATCGGGTTGACGAGATCGGGGTTCAGGCCCACGGTGCGGATGACGGCCAGCGCCTGCGCGGCGAAGGCCTCGTTCAGCTCGATCCAGCCCATGTCGGTCAGGCTGAGGCCGGCGCTCTTCAGCGCCGCCGGGATGGCCTCGATCGGGCCGATGCCCATGATCTCGGGCGGCACGCCGCGCGAGGCAAAGCTGACGAAGCGCGCCAGCGGCTGCAGGTTGAAGCGCTGGACCGCCGCCCCGCTGGCCAGGATCAACGCGCCGGCGCCGTCGCTGGTCTGGCTGCTGTTGCCGGCCGTCACGCTGCCATGACCGGTGGGCTGGCCCGCCGGGTCAAGCTGTGCGGCGAAGACGGTGCGCAGCTTGGCCAGCGCCTCCAGCGTGGTCTCGGCGCGCGGGCCTTCGTCCAGGCTGACGGTGCGGGCCTGGATGTTGACTTCACCGAAGCCGTCACCGCTGACCAGGTTCGGCGTGCGCTCCACCACCTGCACCGGGCAGATCTCGTCGGCAAAGGCGCCGGCCTGCTGCGCGGCGATGGCCTTCAGGTGGCTCTGCAGCGCAAAAGCGTCCTGGTCTTCGCGGCTCACCTTCCACTGCTTGGCCACCTTCTCGGCGGTCAGGCCCATGCCATAGGCGATGCCGATGTTCTCGTCCTTGGCGAACACCGCCGGGTTGAACGACGGCTTGTTGCCGGTCATCGGCACCATGCTCATGCTTTCGGCACCGGCGGCGATCACCACATCGGCCTCGCCCACGCGGATGCGGTCGGCCGCCATCTGGATGGCGCTGAGGCCGGACGCGCAGAAGCGGTTGACGGTGACGCCGCCCACGCTGCTGGGCAGGCCGGCCAGCAGCGCGCCGATGCGGGCGATGTTGGTGCCCTGCTCGCCTTCGGGCATGGCGCAGCCGACGATGGCGTCTTCGATCGCCGCCGGGTCCAGCCCGGGCACCTGGGCCAGCGCAGCCTGGATGGCGCAGACCAGCAGGTCATCGGGCCGGGTGTGGCGGAAGAAGCCGCGGTGGCTGCGGCCGATGGGCGTGCGGCTGGCCGCGACGATGTAGGCGTCTTGCACTTGCTTGCTCATGTGTGTTCTCCGGGCAGCGATCAGTTGCGAACGGGCTTGCCGGTCTGCAGCAACCCCATGATGCGTTCCTGCGATCTCGGGTGCTCCAGCAGGCTGCAGAAGTGCTTGCGCTCCAGCGCCATCAGGTATTCCTCGCTCACCAGCGACCCGGCTTCCACCGCGCCGCCGCACACCACGTCGGCGATCAGGCTGGCGATGTGGAAGTCGTGCGCGCTGATGAAGCCGCCGTCGCGCATGCCCACCAGCTGGGCCTGGATGGTGGCGATGGCCGAGCGGCCAGCCGCCGGGAACAAGGCCTTCAGCGGCGCGCGCCAGTTGCTGGCGGCCATCGCCCGCACCTGGGCGATGGCGATAAACAGCAGTTCGTCCTTGTGGGCCACGATCACGTCGTCGGTCAGCAGGTAGCCCAGCTTGCGGCTTTCCAGCGCACTGGTGCCCACGGTGGCCGTGGCGGCGGCCTGGAAGCCGTCTTTCAGGAACGCCAGCAGGTCGGTGCTGTTGGTTGCAGCGGCGTTCTCGGCCGCGCGGCGTGCGATGTAGGTGAGGCCGCCGCCGCCTGGGATCAGGCCCACGCCCACTTCCACCAGACCGACATAGGTTTCCAGGTGCGCCACACGCTTGGCGCAGTGCACCGCGATCTCGCAGCCGCCGCCCAGCGCCAGGCCACGCATGGCTGCCACCGTCGGCACGCTGGCGTAGCGCAGGCGCAGCAAGGCGTCCTGCAGCTTCTTGATCTCGGGCGCGATGCCCTTGGCGCCCAGCTTCATGAAGGTGGGCAGCATGGCCTCCAGGTTGGCACCGGCCGAGAACGGCTCGTCACCGCTCCAGATGACCAGGCCGTCGAACTGCGCCTCGGCCAGCTCGACCGCCTTCAGCAGGCCGTCGATCACGCCCGGGCCGATCAGGTGCATCTTGCTGGTGATGCTGGCGATCAACACCGCGCCGTCTTGCGTCCACAGGCGGATCTCGTCGTTCTTGAACAGCTCGGTGCCGGCGGCGGTGAAGGGCGTGGCGCCGTCGCCACCCAGCGCCTCGGGGAAGTGCTGGCGCTGGTAGACCGGCAACGTGCTGCGCGGAAGGAAGCGGCCTTGCGCGGCGCTCCACGAGCCTTCGGGCATGTGCACACCCGCGTTGGCGGCGACCGGGCCGTCGAACACCCAGGCCGGCAGCGGCGCACTGCTGAGCGCCTTGCCGGCGTCGATGTCGGCCTTGACCCATTCGGCCACCTGCTGCCAGCCGGCGGCCTGCCACAGCTCGAACGGGCCCTGCTGCATGCCGAAGCCCCAGCGCATCGCCAGGTCGACCTCGCGGGCGGACTCGGCGATCTCTGCCAGGTGCACCGCCACATAGTGGAAGGCATTGCGGTGGATGGCCCACAGGAACTGCGCCTGCGGGTTGGTCGATTCACGCAGCAGCTTCAGCCGTTCGGCGGCGGGCTTCTTCAGCATGCGGTCGATGATGGCCTCGGCCTTGCCGCCGGCCTTCACGTAATCACCGCTGGATGCGCTGAATTGCAGGATGTCCTTGCCCACTTTCTTGTAGAAGCCGGCGCCGGTCTTCTGGCCCAGCGCACCGGCACCGATCAGCGCGGCCACTGCCGGCGGTGTGGCATAGCTGGCGTAAAACGGATCGCTAGTCTTGTCAGGACCCAGGTTGTCCTGCATGGTCTTCACCACATGCGCCAGGGTGTCGATGCCCACCACGTCGGCGGTGCGGAAGGTGCCGCTGCTGGCGCGGCCCAGCTTCTTGCCGGTGAGATCGTCGACCACGTCGTAGCCCAGGCCGTACTTCCGTGCCTCGGCGATGGTGCCCAGCATGCCGGCAATGCCCACCCGGTTGGCCACGAAGTTGGGCGTGTCCCTGGCCCGCACCACGCCCTTGCCCAGGCTGCGGGTGACGAAGGTTTCCAGGTCGTCCATGATCTGCGGCAGCGTGGCGGCGGTCGGGATCAGCTCCACCAGCTGCATGTAGCGCGGCGGGTTGAAGAAGTGGATGCCGCAAAAACGCGGGCGCAGCGCCTCGGGCAGCACTTCGCTCAGCCTGGTGATCGACAGGCCCGAGGTGTTGCTCGCCACGATGGCGTGCGGCGCCAGGTGCGGCGCCACCTTGGCATACAGGTCCATCTTCCAGTCCAGCCGCTCGGCGATGGCCTCGATCACCAGATCACAGCCTGCCAGCAGGCCCAGGTGCTCGTCGTAGTTGGCCAGCTGGACCAGCGCCAGGTCGGCCTGCACGCCGATGGGGCTGGGCTTGAGCTTCTTCAGCCCCTCGATGGCCTTCAGGCCGATGCCGTTCTTCGGGCCGTCCTTGGCGGGCAGGTCGAACAGCACGACCGGCACCTTGACGTTGACCAGATGCGCGGCAATCTGCGCGCCCATCACGCCGGCGCCCAGCACCGCCACCTTGCGCACATTGAATCGGTTCATGGTTTGACTTTCTTCAGTTCGCGGTGCCGGGTTCACTCGACGCGGATCCACTGCTGGTTGCGGTAGAACGGGCCGATGTAGCCGCGTACTTCCAGGGTCTTGCCGCCGTCCTGCGGCTTCAGGCGCAGCCTGTAGACCTTGCCGTTGTTCGGGTCGAGGATCTCGCCGCCTTCCCAATGCTCTTTCTGGCCATCGGCCCGCGCGCCGCGCAGGATGGTCATGCCCAGCACCGGCTTGCCGGCGCGCTCGTCGGTGCACTTCTCGCACACCGCGTCGGCCTTGGTCTTGGGGTCGAGAAACTTCTCCACCTTGCCGGTGAGCACACCACCGGCCTCGCTGATGCGCACCAGCGACTTCTCGACCTTGGTCTCGTCGTCGATGGTCTTCCACAGGCCCGCAGGCGTGGCCTGGGCCAGCGCGGCGCCGGACGCAGCCAGCAGGGCCAGCGTGCAGAGTATTTTTTTCATCGCATGTCTCCGTCGGGTTGGGTCAGAACAAGGCTTCGTCCATCGCCATCAGAGGCGCCAGGCCGGCACGCGCGGTGCGGATCAGCGAGGCCGTCTCGGGCAGCAGCTTGGCGAAGTAGAAGCGGGCAGTGTGCAGCTTGGCGGTGTAGAACGGGTCGCCCGAGCCTTGCTTGTCCAGCGCCACCCGCGCCATGCGGGCCCAGAAATAGGCAAAGCACAGGTGGCCCACCACGCGCAGGTAGTCCACCGCAGCGGCGCCCACCTCGTCGGCATTGCCGAAGGCCTTCATGCCCAGCTCGGTGGTGAGCTTGGTCACCTTGTCGCCCAGGTCGGCCAGCGGGTTGATGAACTCCTGCATCGCCTCGTCGGTGCCGTGCTCCTCCACGAACTCGGCGATCAGCGCGCCGAACTTGCGCAGCTTCTTGCCGTTGTCGCCCAGCACCTTGCGGCCCAGCAGGTCCAGGCTCTGGATGGTGTTGGTGCCCTCGTAGATCATGTTGATGCGCGCATCGCGCACGAACTGCTCCATGCCCCACTCGTGGATGTAGCCGTGGCCGCCGAAGACCTGCTGGCAGTGGCTGGTGGCGATCCAGCCGTTGTCGGTGACGAAGGCCTTGACGATGGGCGTCAGCAACGACACCAGGTCGTCGACGTCCTTGCGCTGGTCGTCGTCGTCGGTGGACACCAGCACGTCGAGCTGCAGTGCCGTGTAGGTCAGCATGGCGCGGGCGCCCTCGGCATAGGCGCGGGCGGTCAGCAGCATCTTGCGCACGTCGGGGTGCACGATGATCGGGTCGGCCGCCTTGTCGGGCGCCTTGGTGCCCGACAGCGCGCGCATCTGGATGCGGTCTTTCGCGTAGGCCACCGCGTTCTGGTAAGCCACCTCGGTCAGGCCCAGGCTCTGGTTGCCCACGCCCAGGCGGGCGGCGTTCATCATCACGAACATCGCCGCCAGGCCCTTGTGCGGTGCGCCCACCAGCGTCCCCACGGCGCCGTCGAGCACCATCTGGCAGGTGGCGTTGCCGTGGATGCCCATCTTGTGCTCCAGCGCGCTGCAGAAGATGCCGTTGCGCTCGCCCAGCGTGCCGTCGGGGTGGACAAGGAACTTGGGCACGATGAACAGCGAGATGCCCTTGCTGCCGGCCGGGGCCGGGTTGTCGGGGTCATGCAGGCGCGCCAGCACCAGGTGCACGATGTTTTCGGCCAGGTCATGCTCGCCGGCGCTGATGAAGATCTTCTCGCCGGTGATGCGGTAGCTGCCGTCAGCCGACCCGTCGCGCATGGGTTCGGCCTTGCTGCGCAGCAGGCCCAGGTCGGTGCCGCAGTGCGGCTCGGTCAGGCACATGGTGCCGGTCCACTGGCCGCTGGTCAGCCTGGGCAGGTACAGCGCCTTCTGCGCCGGCGTGCCATGGGCATGCAGGCACTCATAGGCGCCGTGGCTCAGCCCGGGGTACATGGTCCAGGCCTGGCTGGCCGAGTTCAGCATCTCGTAGATGCACTGGTTCAGCACCAGCGGCAGGCCCTGGCCGCCGTAGGCCGGGTCACAGCTCAGCGCCGGCCAGCCGCCGGCCACGTACTGCGCATAGGCCTGCTTGAAACCCTGCGGCGCCGTCACCGCATGGGTGGTCTTGTCGAGGTGGCAGCCCTCGGCGTCGCCGGGCAGGTTGATCGGTGTCAGCACCTCGGCAGCGAACTTGCCGCCCTCGGTCAGCACCGCGTTCAGCGTGTCGGCGTCGATGTCGGCATGCGCCGGCAGCGCGCGCAGCGTGGGCACGGCGTCGAGCACCTCGTGCAGCAGGAACTGCATGTCACGGATCGGCGGGTTGTACTGGGGCATGGTGTGCTCCTGGGGCGGGATGTTGAAAGGCGGCCCGGCTGGGCCGCCAGGGATGACGTCGGGGCTGACTCAGCCGGGCGCAGCGCGCGGTGGCTGCGCGGCCGGCTCGGCCTGGAGATAGAACTGCACGATGCGGTCGAAGCCCTTGCGCGCACGGTCTACCGCGCCCGGCAGGCGCAGGAAACGGGCATCGTGGTGCAGCGCCAGGATCAGGCCATGCACCTCGAACAGCATCTGCAGCGTGTCGGTGTCGGGCTTCAGGTGGCCGGCTTCGATCGACAGGCGGATCGCGCGCTCCAGCGCCGATTGCCAGTCGCGCACCATGCTGGCCAGCGCGTCGCGCACCGGGCCGGGCCGGTCGTCGAACTCGACCGCGCCGCTGATGTAGATGCAGCCCGAATCGACCTCGACCGACACCCGCTTGACCCAGCGGCCGAACAGCGCGCGCAGCCGCAGCAGGCCGCGCTGCTCACGCACGGCGGGGAAGAACACCTCGTCTTCGAAACGGGTGTGGTATTCACGGATCACCGCGATCTGCAGTTCCTCGCGGGAGCCGAAGTGGGCGAACACGCCCGACTTGCTCATCTGCGTCACCTCGGCCAGCGCGCCGATGGACAGGCCCTCCAAGCCCATCTGCGAGGCCAGGCCCAGCGCCGCGTCCAGGATGGCGGCGCGGGTCTGCTGGCCCTTGTGCAAGGAACGGACGGCGCTGGCATTGGCGGCACGTTTGCGGCCGGCAGGCACCACGGGGTCGACGGGCAGGGGATGGGCGGACACGGCGGGTGGGCAGTTGGGCAAGCACAATAAAACGAACGGTCGTGCTATTTTGCATAAGCCAGCGCCGCCGTGCGCCTCGCGAGCCGGCTTTTTTCTAGGCGATCGCGACTAGATCAAGCTGTTGCCTGCCGGCTTGGCGCGAGCCCGGCGCACGGCGTGCAGCAGTGGCAGCGCCGAGCCGCCGGTCAGCGAACTGTGGTTAAACTCAGTGCGAGGACGTTGCAGACGATGCCCCGCAGACCCAAGGAGCGCGCGCCCATGCCATTGCAGTCGATTGAACTATTTGCGGGCGCAGGCGGCTTGGCGCTGGGTGTCACCTTGGCAGGGTTCAAGAGCCAAGCTGTGGTCGAGTGGGACAAGTGGGCCTGCGACACAGTCCGCCAGAACCAAGTGAGAGGCCATCCGCTGGTTGCCGACTGGCCGCTCTACGAAGGCGATGTCCGGCGGTGGATTCTGAACGCCGGCCTTGCGGCAGGGGCGGGTCAGATCGACCTGGTTGCAGGCGGGCCGCCTTGCCAGCCGTTCTCGATGGGTGGCAAGCATCAAGCCTATCTGGACGCACGCGACATGTTCCCAGCAACCGTGGATGTCATTCGCCAACTGCAGCCACGCGCCTTCATCATTGAAAACGTCAAGGGTTTGACGCGCGCCAGTTTCAGCAATTACTTCGCGTACATCCAGGCACAGTTGGCTTTCCCCGAATTGCAGCGCAAGGCCGACGAGAGCTGGGTGGACCATCACAGCCGGCTGCAACGTTTCAAGACCTCCGATCGACACAGCGGCAGTGGTCTGCACTACCGGCTGGTCGTCACCCTGGTGAACGCCGCCAACTTCGGTGTGCCCCAGAAGCGCGAGCGGGTGTTCATGGTCGGCTTTCGTTCGGACATCGACGCACGCTGGTCATTTCCGGCCGAGACACATTCGTTGGACGCACTGCTTCATGACCAGTGGGTCAGTGGGAACTACTGGGACCGCCACGGTATTCACCCAAGCCGGCGGACTGCGCCAGGCAAGAGTTCACTGCCAATCATCGCCAGCCTGCGCGGCCTCGGCCTGTTGCCGACCAAGGCGCCGTGGCAAACGGTGCGTGACGCCCTGACGGGCCTGCCCGACCCGGGTGATGGCGGCGCACGGTTTCTGAATCACCGGATACAGGTTGGCGCGAGGGTGTATCCAGGCCACACCGGCAGTCCGCTCGATTTGCCAGCCAAGACACTGAAAGCAGGCGGTCACGGTGTGCCAGGGGGCGAGAACATGCTGGTGCGCACCGACGGGAGCGTGCGCTACTTCAGCGTCCGCGAATCGGCCCGGTTGCAGACATTTCCGGATGGCTATGAACTGCACGGTGCGTGGGGCGAGGCGATGCGCCAGCTGGGCAACGCAGTGCCTGTGCGACTGGCGCAGGTTGTTGCAACCAGCGTGGCCGAGCATCTTCTGCTGGCCGACCTGCGGCGCACCATGCGCAATACCCACGAAGTGCGAGGATCCGTGGCCATCGAGACGGCTTGATGACCGACGCTGTCCCCTACAACCCGCTGGACAAGTCGAATTTGGGCGCCAGCGTCGCCGACGCTCTGCTCGGCCGCAAGCCCAGGCAGTTGCATGGGCTCAAGACCTTTGAAGGCGTCGGCGTCTACGCGCTGTACTACACGGGCGAGTTTCCGCCATACAAGCGTCTGGCCGACTTCAACCAGGGTGACGACCCCCAGGCGCCGATCTACATCGGCAAAGCGATCCCGGAAGGTGGCCGCAAGGGGATTGTCGGCAAAGCTGCAGCTTCGAGCCGGGCGCTGCACCGCCGGCTGAAGGAACATGCAGAGAGCATCCAGGCCTCCAGCAATCTGAATGTGGCTGACTTCGTCTGTCGCTTCCTGACAGTGGATGACATTTGGATACCGCTGGGCGAGTCTTTGTTGATCGCAAAGTTTTCACCGTTGTGGAACATGACGATCGACGGCTTCGGCAACCACGATCCTGGAAAGGGGCGCTACAACGGCTTGGTCCCGCGCTGGGACGTGCTGCACCCAGGCCGGGTATGGGCTGCACGGTGCCAGCCCCGCGCTGAAACAGCCGAGCAGATCGCCGACGAAGTGGAGGCCAGGCTTGCCCAGGAGCCGTCCTTGGTGCGCAGCCGCTTTCATGCCGAAGACCGAAGGGGCCGCTACTTTCCTGTGCCACCGGACCCTGATCACGACTGACACGCGGGAGAAAGTGCCGGAACAAATTGTGATCAG
>JBBRVT010000024.1:0-20524 GCA_038246615.1 Burkholderiales bacterium | reverse complement strand
GCTGCTGGGTGGGCGCCGGGCCTTCAAGCAATGGCCGCAAAGCCGGGCCGAGATCCACGGCGCCCTGGTGCAGGGGCTGCCCAGCGCGGTGCTGGTCAGCCTGCTCGATCAACTCGACCTGCTCGCGGCCGATGACGTGGCCGCCGCGCTGGGGCTGAGCAGCCGCACCCTGCGCCGCCTGCGCGACCAGCCTGCCCGCCCCCTGCCGGCCGATCTGGCCAGCAAGGCCTGGCAGCTGGCCGAAACCCTGGCCAAGGCCGGCGTGGTGTTCGGCGATGCAGCGGCCGCGCAGCGCTGGCTGGCGGCCCCCGCCATGGGGCTGGACGGCGCCCGGCCGATCGACCTGCTGCGCACGCTGCAGGGCGGCGAGCTGGTCACCGAGTTCCTCGGCCGGCTGGAGCTGGGGGTCTACAACTGACGCCGCTGCCCGCCGCGCTGGGCGGCAGCGGCCCGCTGCTGGCCTGGCGCATCGATGCCCGGGTGCATGCCGGTACCTGTGGCAGCGGCATCGGCGCCGAGCTGTTCGGCGGCCGCTGGAACCCCAAGGGCCAGCGTGCGGTGTATTGCAGCCTCGACCCGGCCACCTGCATCGTGGAGGCCGCAGTGCACCGCGGTTTTGCGGTGCTCGACACGCAGCCCCATGTGCTCAGCTGTCTGCAGCTCGACGCCACCGGTGTGGCGGTGCTGGCGCCCGATGCGCTGCCCAACCCGGCCTGGCTGCACGGCGGCGTGCCCAGCGCGGGCCAGCAGCAGTTCGGTGCCGGCCTGCTGGCCGCCCACGGCATCGTGGTGCTGCCCAGCGCGGTCAGCAAGCTGAGCTGGAACCTGGTCTTTGCGCCGGGTGCGGCGGCCGGCCGCTGGCAGTTGCTGCACCAGCAGCCGCTGGTGCTCGACACGCGGCTGAATCCGCCGCGCGGCTGAGCGTGAGCGCGCGCCCAGACCTGCCGCTGCGCGCCAGGCCCCCCGCGGGGCACTCAGCCAGCCGGCCCTTCGGCCTCCAGCGCGGTGCGCAATTGCGCCTTGGCGATCTTCTCCAGCGTGCTGCGCGGCAGGCTGTCGACCAGCCGCACTTCATGCGGGCGCTTGAAGTCGGCCAGCTGCGTTCGGCAGGCCGCGCGCACCCGTTCTGCCAGGTCGGCGCCGGCCTCGGGGTTGCCACGCATTGCGTCCACCGGCAGCACGTAAACCACCGGCACCTCGTCGAGCATGCGGTGCTTGCGCGCCACCACCGCGCATTCATGCACGCCGGGCACGGTGGCGATGACACGCTCGATCTCGCTGGCGGCCACGTTCTCGCCGCCCACCTTCAGCATGTCCTTGGTGCGGTCGCCGAAGCGGATCGAGCCATCGGCCAGCAGGTCGACCCGGTCACCGGTGCGGAACCAGCCGTCGGCGGTATAGCTGCCTTCGGTGGCGGCGGCATTGCCCAGGTACTCGGCGAACAGGCTCAGGCCGCGGCTGCCGCGCACCAGCAGCTGGCCAGATTCACCGGGCTGCGCGGCGCGGGCCTCGGCCACCGGCCGCGCGTCGTCGTCGACGATGGCGATGCCGTATTCAGGCGCCGGCCGGCCGATGGACAGCGGCGCGCTGGGCACATGGCGGCAGCTGACGATGCCGTGGGTGATGGTCTCGGTCATGCCCCACCAGCCCATCGTCTGTACGCGGAAGTGCGGGTCGGTGGGCAGGTCACAGGCCGCCGCACCCCACAGCCGGTAATGGTGGGCCGGCACCTCGTGCACCATCAGCGCCTTGATGCAGAACGGGATCATCGACACCCAGGTGCAGCGGTGCTTCAGACTGATCGGCCAGAAGCGGCTGGCCGAAAAGCGCGGCAGCACCACCGCCGTGCCGCCGGCCCACAGCGTGGCCAGCACTGAATAGGCCTGGGCATTGGTGTGGAACAGCGGCAGGTGCACCAGGTGCACGTCCGATGCCTGCAGGTCTTCATGCACCGCGTTGATGCGCGCACCCCACAGCGCGTTGGCATGCGTCCACAGCACGGCCTTGGGCCGGCTGGTGGTGCCGCTGGTGTACTGCACGCTGCAGGGCGCCAGCGGGTCGGGTGCGCGGCGCGGCGGCGGCTCGGCGTCCAGCGTGGCAAAGCGCTGGTCGGCCGGCACGGCCTGCGCCGGCGGCGTGCCGTTGTCGGTGTCGGTGACCACCTGCCAGCGGATGTGGCGGCAGTTGCGCGCCACCGCATCGGCAAACTTCGGCTGGGTGATGGCGGCCACCGCGCCGCAGTGCTCGGCGTAGTAGGCCAGCTCGTCGTCGGCGGCGCGGGCGTTGGTGGTGACGGCCACCGCACCCACCCAGCCGCAGGCATACCAGGCCAGCAGGGTCTCGGGGCAGTTGTCCAGGTGGATCAGCACCCGGTCGCCGGCCTGCACGCCGCGCCGCGCCAGGCCGCCGGCGATGCGGCCCACGGCGGCATGGAACTGGCCGTAGGTCCAGGCCTGGCCGGGGCCGTCGAACGGCTCCCAGACGATGAACGGGTGGTCGCGCCGCCGCTGTGCCCGGTCGGCCAGCAGGCTGGGCACGTCCAGGCAGGTGAAGGGGTGCAGGTCGGTGGGGCGCAGCAGCGGTGGCATCGGCATGGTCGGCATGGGCGGCATGGGCGGCGTGGGCGGCGTGGGCGGCGTGGGATGAGCCTGCCATCCTGCCTGCACCAGCGCAGCGTGACAGCAAGGGAAACCCGGGCTGGCGCCGGCTGCTGCGGCGCTTCAGCCGACCTGCACCACCACGCTGCCGCGCTTGCGGCCGCTGCCGGCCCGGGCGTGGGCCGCCGGCAGGTCGGCAAACGGCCAGGTCGAGTCGATCACCGGCACCAGGCTGCCGCTGGCGGCCAGATCCAGCACCTGCTGCAAGGCCTGGGTGCTGTCTGCAGCCGGGCCACCGAGGCTGCGCCGCCCTTGGCGCGGGCGCGCCAGCAGCGACGGCAGATCACCGGCGATGTTGAGGTAGCGCCCGCCGGTGCGCAGCAGCGGCAGGCAGGCACCGAAGGACGTGGCCGCGCAGGTGTCGGCCACCACGTCGAACAGGCCGCCGCCGAGGCTGTGCGGTGGGTGCAGCCGGTAGTCCAGGGCCAGGCTGGCGCCCAACTGGCGGGCCAGGTCCAGGTTGGCGGCGCTGGCCAATGCGGTGACGGTGGCGCCACGGGCGTGCGCCAGCTGCAGCAGCGCGCTGCCAACGGCACCGGTGGCGCCGATCACCAGCACCTGCGCCCCGGGTTGCAGCGCGGCCCGCTGCAGAAAGTGCAGCGCCGTCTGCCCGCCGAAGACCACCGCCACTGCATCGGCGGCGCTCATCCCGGCAGGCCGGCGCACGATGGGCCGGCCGGCTGGAACCAGGGCCAGGCTGGCATGCGCGCCGCCGCTTGCCCCTGTGGTGGCCACGACCGCATCGCCGGCCTTCCAGCCCTGCACACCGGGCCCCACCGCCACCACCGTGCCGGCCAGCACCGTGCCCAGCACCGGCTGGCGTGGGCGGCGCCAGCCGAACAGCAGCCGCCCGATCAGCCCGAAGCCGCGCGGCAGGGTTTGGCTGCGGATGCGCACGTCGGCGCTTTCTACCGTGGTGGCCTCCACCTGCACCAGCAACTGGCGGCGGCCAGGCGCCGCCAGTGGCTGCTGCTCCAGCGCCAGCTGGTCGGGCTGGCCGTAGGCGCGGCAGACCCAGGCTTGGCGGTGGCGGGGCAGGGCGGCTGGCGCCAGCGTGGGGGTGGGCATCATCGTGGTGGGCATGGCGTCGATTACTTACACTGTATATAGACCACGATCATCCAACGTACGGTGTAAGTATGTCAACCCACCCCCCCAAGATCCCAGGTTCCGGCCGGGCCGCCGCGCCACCGCCGGCACGCACGCCCTTGTCACGCCAGAAGGTGGTGGACGCCGCCATCGCACTGGCCGACACCGCCGGCATGGACGCGCTGTCGATGCGCCAGCTGGCGCAGCGCCTGGGGGTGGAAGCGATGTCGCTGTACAACCACGTGCCCAGCAAAGACGCGCTGATCGATGCCATGGTCGATGACGTGGCCGGCCGCATCGCGTTGCCACGCCCGGGGCAGCCCTGGCGGGCCGAGATGGCGCAGCGCGCCCGCTCGGCCCATGCGCTGCTGCTGCAGCACCCCTGGTCGCCGCTGCCGATGATCTCGCGCATGAACGTGGGCCCCGGCATGCTGCGCTACGCCGATGCCACCCACGGCTGCCTGCTGGCGGCAGGCTTCGACCACGCCGCAGCCGACCATGCGCGGCATGCGATGGACAGCCACATCCATGGCTTCACGCTGCAAGAGCTGCACTTTCCGCTGGACCGCGGTGAATACGCCAGCGCCGCCGCCGCCTTCTTGCCGATGCTGCCGGCCGACCGCTATCCACACATGCATGCGCTGGCAGGCGAGGTGATCGCCGGGCGCTACAACGGCGTCAATGACTTCGACTTCGGCTTGCAGCTGGTGCTGGACGGATTGCAGCGTCTGCTGGCTGCGGCTGGCCGCAGCTGGCCGCAGATGGCGGCGACTGACGGTAACCAGCGCCGCTGACGGCGACACCAGCGCCGGTGTGCTGGCAGTCACTCGATGACCAGATCGCCATACCAGGCCTCGGCCCGGCCCTTCAGGTCGTCGCTGTCGGTCAGCACGCCCCCGCCCGTCGTGTGGCCGGGCGGCTCGCCGAACACACGCTGGAAATCGGCCACCAAGTTGCGTCGGTAGGCATGCCATTGGCCAGCGCCGGCGCTGCCGCTTTCCACCACCAGGTAGCGGATGCGGCTGCTGCGGGCACAGGGCAGCACGGTCTCGGGCGCGGCCTGGCCGTCCCACACGCAGCACAGCGTGGCGTAGGGCAGCGGCTCGCCGGTGAACAGCTCGGCCTGGTCGGCAAACAGCCGGTCGCGCAGCGTCAGTCGGGACGGGTTGCCGGCAAAGCCCAGCACCAGGCGGGCCGGGCAGTCGTCGTGGTCGTCGTCCTCCACGGTGGCCTTGGCGGCGACGTGGTCCAGCCGCCATTCCCAGCGCAGCCAGGGCCGCCCGGCCAGGCCGATGTCGACATCGCAGCGCACGCCTGAGGTGCTGCCTTGCGACCGCGCATGCAGTGCCACGCGGTCGTCCACGCGCTCCAGGCCGTAGCCGGTGATGGGCCGGTCGGGCCGGGTGACATGCAGGCGCCAGCCCTCGGGCAAGGCGCTGATGCGGTCACTGGTGGAGAACGGCACCACCGCGTCGCGCGCCGGCCCGCCGGGTGCGGTACTGGCACAGCCGGCACCGACCAGACCGCCCGCGCCGGCGGCCGCTGCGGCACCCGGCAGTCGCCGCCGGCCGGGCAGCTGCAGGCCGTGCAGCGGCAAGGTGGGTGGCGGGGGTCGGCCCATGTGGTGCGAGGTTGTCAGGCGCGCACGGCCGACCCCACACAGCAGAGCTTCAGGCTGCCCGCGAGGGCGATGTATAACCTGCCCATGATGTCTTCCGCCCAGTGGGCTTGCCGATGAAGAAGCGCTTGACGGCAGCCGCGATGGCGCTGTGCCTGGTGGCACCGTTTGCCACCCGGGCACAAGACGGCGCGCCCCCTGCTGCGCCGCTGCCGGGCTGGGCCGAGCTCGAAGCCGCTGGTGCGCGCATCGGGGAGATCCGCATCTCCAGCGGCGAAATCTTCGACCTCACCAACCCCAAGGAAGACAAGTGGCTCTTCCGCCTGGCAAACCGGCTGCACATCCGGACGCGGCCGAACGTCATCGAGCGCCAGCTGCTCTTCAAGCCAGGCGACCGGGTGTCGGTGCGTGTGCTCGAGGAGACGGAACGCCTGCTGCGCAGCAACCGGTACCTGTACGACGTGCACTTCCGCGCCCTCGCCTGGCGCGACGGTGTCGTCGACATCGAGGTCGCGACGCGCGACACCTGGACGCTCGACCTCGGCGCCAGCGTCGGGCGGGCGGGTGGCGCCACCACCAGCGGTATCCATCTGCGCGAGTACAACCTGCTCGGCACCGGCACCTCGGTGAGCTTCGGCCGCTCGAACCGCGTCGACCGCTCGGGCAATGAGATCGAGTTCTCCAACGACCGCGCTTTCGGTACCGCTGCGGCGCTGCGCTACAGCCACGCGTCGAACACCGACGGCCGCAGTGACGCCATCTCGGCGCAACTGCCCTTCCGCTCGCTCGACACCCGCTGGGCGGCCGGGGTCTCGTTGTCCGACGACGACCGGATCGACGCGGTCTACAGCGGCGGCGACATCGTCAGCCAGTACCGCCGCCGCCAGAACCAGCGTGAGGTCTTCGGTGGCTGGTCGACGGGCCTGCAGGCCGGCTGGGTGCAGCGCTACACGATCGGACTGCGCAGCGAGGAGGACGGCTACGCGGCCGAACCCGGGTTCACGCCACCGCCGCTGTTGCCCGACGATGACAAGCGGGTCGGTCCGTTCGTGCGCTACGACCTGATCGAGGACCGTTTCCAGAAAGCGCAGAACCGCAACCTGGTCGGACGACCGGAGTTCTTTGCGCTCGGCCTGGCGGCGTCCGTGCAGCTGGGCCGTGCCGCAACCGGGCTCGGCTCGACGCGCAACGGCTGGCAGTACGCCGCGTCGATCAGTCGCGGCTTCGAGCCCGTCGCAGGGCAACAGCTCATCGCTGCGGCAACCCTGTCGGGCCGCCGCAGCGACGGCCAGCCGCAGCGCATGGCAGCGGGGCTGCAGGCGCAGTACTACCTGCCTCAAGGCCCGCGCTGGTTGTTCTTCGCATCGGCCGCGACCGGCATGCTGAAGAACCCCGACCCGGCTGAGGCGCTGCAACTCGGCGGCGACAACGGTCTGCGCGGTTACCCGCAGCGCTACCAGAGCGGCACCCGCCGCGCGCTGTTCACGGTGGAAGAGCGTTTCTACACCGACATCTACCCTTGGCGGCTGTTCCGCATCGGCGGCGCTGCGTTCTTCGATGCCGGCCGCGCGTGGGGCGGCGCCGGCACCAACCTGCAGGACGCGGGCTGGCTGTGCAACGCCGGCGTCGGCCTGCGCATCGTGAGTGCACGCGCGGCTTTCAGCAACGTGCTGCACATCGATCTGGCGTTCCCGCTCGGCGCCCCGGCCGACATCAAGAAGGTGCAGTTCCTGGTCAAGACGAAGACCAGCTTCTGACGGCGGGTTGCATGGCGCCGACCGGCGGGCATCGGCTGGGCACGGCTGCGTGACCCGGGGCCTTCGACAGGGGTCCTGGGCACTGCCCGAACCGAGTGCGTCAGCGGCCGGGTACCCGCACACCCGCACACCCGCACACATTCACGCCGGCCATTGCGCAAAGCGCGCCATCAGAAAAGAGCCCTGGTGTCTGGCAAGTTCGCCCTCGAAGCACCGGAGTGACGAAGTGATGACATGGCGCCTGGAGTCACCTGTCACCAGTTGCAGGTCGCCGGTCGCCGGTCGCCGATCGCCTTCAGCGTGCAGGTGCCAGGCGCGTGGCCAGGTCGGTCTGCGCCAGCAATTCGTCGCGCCAGACGCGGTAGCCGGCGTCGCTGGGGTGCAGGCCATCGGCCGCGTGCAGTTCCGGGCGCTGCACGAAGGGGTCCTGCGCGGCTTCCTGGTACAGGTTCACGTACACCAGGCCGTGGCGCGCGGCGGCGCTGCGCGCGGCAGTGTGCAGCTCACGGGCACGCTGGCTCATCAGCTGCGACAGGGGCGGCAGGAAGAACGCGGCGTTGCCGACATTGCCGGCCGGCTGCACGATCGCGACACCACCTGGCCGCAGCCGGGCCTTGGCGGCGCTGAAGCTCCGGTCGAGCACCTGCGCCAATGCGGCAACGTCGGTGCCGCGGATGACGTCGTTGCCGCCGGCCTGGATCAGCACCACGTCGTAGCCCTGGTCCCCAGGGGCTGCCGCCAACTGGGCTGGCACCGCGTCGAAACGCGCGCCATCCGCAGCCTGGTTGTGCACCAGCAACTGCGGATAGGCGGTACCCAGCAGCCCGGCCACGCTGGCCGCAGGCTGGGTGGCGCCGGTGCCCACGCCCGTGCTGTCGCCGACCACCAGCAGGCGCAGCATCGGCGCTGCAGGCTCTTGCTGGAAGGCCGTGCTGGCGCGGGCCAGCGCCCGCGCTTCACCGAGTCGCGACACGGTGCAACCGGCCAGTGTGGCCAGGGCGGCGACGCTGGCCGCCAGGGCCAGACGCCAGGCAACTCGACGGATGTGTTGTTTCATGGCGGCTATTGTGGTGCTCGGCCAGGATGGCCGACGCCGGCCACAGCGGGCTGTTCGGCTTGTTCCTGTCGTTCGGCTTGTTGATCGGCATCGCGGTTCACGGTGTGGTGTCGATCCCGTACCTGTTGCCAATCAGCATTGCCGGTCTGGTGACCAGCGCCCGTTGCCGCCTGCGCCGCGCGCGACGCCTCCGACGCACCGTGCCCGGTGCCTGCGCTGCAGCTGGCGTGCTGGCGGTGGGGTGGCGGTGGGGTCGCGTCTAGCGGGTCTGGATGCCGCCCGGCTGCAGCAGTGCAGCCACGGCGGCCGACAGGCCAGTGTGGGGCTTGGCCGGTGGCGCTGCGAAGCTGCCTTCCATGGCGCGGCCGGGGTTCAATGCCACCAGTGCCTGCGCTTGCACCACCGCGCTCGACACACCGTCCACCACCGGCACCGGCAGCAAGGCCTTCACCTGCCGTGCCAGCCCGGCCAGCGGCGCGCCGGCCAGCACGATCACATCGGCGCCATCTTCACGCACGGCCTGACGGGCCAACGCCACCAGCCCGTCGCAGTGGGCCTGCTGGATGGCGCCCACGTCGCGCAGCGGCTGGCTCAGGCTGCGAATGCTGACCAGGCGGCTGCCCATGCCGTAGCTCTCCACGCATTCCCGGTACCAGGCGCCGATGCGCTGCGAGATGGCGATGATCGAGAACCGCCGGCCCAGCTGGCCGGCGCTCATCAATGCGGCCTCGGTGAGGCCGACCACCGGCATCGGCAGCACCTCGCGCAGCGCCATCAGGCCCGGGTCGCCGAAGGCGGCAATGACCACCGCGTCGTGTCCGCTGGCATGGGTGCCGGCCAGTTCGGCCACTGCACTGGCGCCGATCAGCGCCTCGAAGCGTGTTTCGATGTAGGCCACGCCGAAGGGCGCGGTGACAGCGGTCAGCGCCGTGCCGGGCTGGGCGCTGCGGCGGGCCTCGGCCTCGATCAGTGCGGTCACCGACACCGAGATGTTGGGGTTGATCAACAGCAGTCGCATCACGTGCCTTTGTCCAGTGGGTGCCAATGCGTCATTCGGCCTTCATGCCGGTGTCTTTGACGAGCTTGGCGTAGCGCCGGATTTCAGCGCGCAAGAAAGCCTGCAGCTCGGCCGGGCTGCCCTGGCCGGGCTCCGCGCCTTGGGACTGGTACTTCTCGCGCAGGTCGGCCTGCGCCAGTGCCTTGGCCACCTGCTCGTTCAGCTTGGCAACAATGGCAGGCGGCGTGGCGCCCGGCGCCAGCAGCATGAACCAGGCGGTGAATTCATAGCCGGGCAGGCCGGACTCGGCGAGCGTGGGCAATTCCGGCGCCAGCGCGGACCGCTTCGGCGATGTGATGGCCAGCGCCCGCAGGCGACCGCTCTTCACGTGCTGGGCCGACGAGACCCATGGGTCGATCATCAGCTGCACCTGGCCCGAGATCAGGTCGGTGATCGCGGGAGCCGAACCTCTGTACGGCACATGCAGCATCTGGACGGCGGCCAGGTCGGCCAGCATGGCGGCCGCGACATGGCTGGTGCTGGCATTGCCCGACGAGGCATAGCCCAGCTGCCCCGGCTGGGCCCGAGCCAGGGCCAGCAGTTCCTTCAGATTGTTGGCTGGCACGGTGGGGTTGACCACCAGCACGCTCGGCACCGTGGCCAGACCGGCCACCGGGGTCAGGTCTTTTTCGGTGTCGTAAGGCAGGCTGGCATAAAGGCTGGGGTTCACCGCATGGCCCACTGTCACGACCATCAAGGTGTAGCCGTCGGCTGGCGCGCGCGCAACCGCCTGGGTCGCGACCTGGCCGCCAGCGCCCGGCTTGTTTTCCACCACCACAGGCTGGGCCAGGGCATCCGCCAGCTTCTGGCCGATCAGCCGGGCATAGGTGTCGGCTGCCCCGCCTGGCGGAAAGGGCACGACGATCTTGATGGCGCGCGACGGATAGGCCTGGGCCGGCTCTGCCCGCACGGGGCTGAACAGCGCGGCCGGCAGCACGACAGCGGCAAGGGTGGACAGGATCAGACGGCGCAGATCGGGCATGGTGGTGGGTGGGTGTGGATGGTGCAGGTCGGACAGCAGGAATCAGGCCGGGGCGGCAGAACCGACGACAGAACCGGCATCCCAGTACCGTCGGCCGGCATCGCCCCACAGCTGGCGTGCGGCGGTTTCGGCGTCGGCGCACACCTGGGCCATGTCCACCCGCGTCGGCTGGCCGTCTTCGACCAGCAATTCACCGCCGACCACGACATGGCGCACGTCCCGGCCCTGGCCGCAATGCACCAGGTTGCCCAGCGGGTCGACCAGCGGCACCCAGTGCGGGCGGCGGGCGTCGAAGACCACCAGATCGGCCTGCTTGCCCAGGGCCAGGCTGCCGATCTGCGCGTCCAGGCCGAGTGCCCGGGCGCCGCCCATGGTGGCCATGTGCAGCACATGGTGCGGTTGCCACTGCGCGTCGACCCGGCCTTCTTGCAGGCGGGCCGTGATCAGTGCCCAGCGCATCAGCTCGACCATGTCGGCATGCTGGGTGTCGGTCGCCAGTGCCAGATTGATGCCGGCACGCTGCAGTGCTGGCGTGGGCGCCATGCGTCCCGATGTCGCGTTGCACTTGGGGATGTGCACCACGTGGGCGCCAGCGCGGGCGAAGCGGGCGATGTCGCTGTCGGTCATGTGGATGCAGTGGCCGGCCAGCAGGCGTGGATTGAGCAGGCCGACCTCGTCCAGCACCTCGGTGGATGTCTGGCCGGTGCGCTGTTGCACGCGCTGCACCTCGATCTGGCTCTGCCCCAGGTGGGTGCTGACCGCCAGGCCGTGCGCAGCCGCCAAGGCGGCCACCTCGCGCAGCAGGTCGTTGCTGCAGGTGTCGACCGCATGCGCAGCCAGGTTCACCATCACCCGTGGGTGGCCCCGCCAGCGGCTGTGCAGGTCCATCGCACCCCGCAGCAAGCGCGCGCCGATGGCCGGGTCATGCACCCAGCGGCCCTGGGCCACCTGGCTGAAGTCCACATCCAGGATGCGCCAGCTGGGGGCCAGCCGCAGGCCCAGGTCGACCATCGCCTCGGTGCCTGCATCGGCCTGCACGAAGTGGTCGCCCAGCAAGGTGGTGCCGAACAGCAGGGCCTCCAGCGCCCCCAACCGCGCCAATGCACGCGCCTGCTCGGGGTTGACCTGCGTGCCCTGTGGGAGGCCAGGCGTGTAGGACGGCGCAAATCCCGAATCGGCCGCAACACCGCGCACCATGCTCAGCACCGAGTGGGTGTGCGGGTTCACCAGGCCGGGGGTGACGACATGGCCCGCCAGGTTCATCTGCCGGCTGGCCGTGCCACCTGGCGGCACGGCGGTGTCTAGCCAGGTGATGCGGCCAGCCTGCACGCCCAGGCAGGCATCGCGCAGCAGGGGCTGGCGCGGATCGGCGGTCAGCAGATGGGCGCCGACCAGCAGCAGGTCGTAGTGTTCAGGCTGCGCAGGCGTCTGTGGTTGCGTCTGCGTCTGCGTCTGCGTCTGCGTCTGCGTCTGCGTCTGCGTCTGCATCTGCATCTGCGCCGGCGCTTGCACCTGCAACGCTCCCATCACAGCCCCAGCGTCTGGCGCCAGCCGGTGTCGCGCGGCCTGGGCACGGCGGTGGCCGGTCGCTCGCAGCGCAGGAACTGTCCTTGTCCTGGATGGCCGAGGAACTGCGCACCGTCCCACACCACCTGGCCGCGCAGCAACGTCATCGCCGGCCAGGCATTGACGGCGCGGCCTTCGTACGGTGTGTAGTCGACCGCATGGTGCAGATCGGCATTGCGGATCACCCGCGGCGTGCTGGTGTCCCAGATCACCAGGTCGGCGTCGCTGCCCACGGCCACCGTACCCTTGCGGGGATACAGCCCGTACAGCCGCGCCGCGTTGGTGGCTGTCAGCGCCACGAACTGCTGCAGCGTCAGCCGCCCGCCCAGCACGCCTTCTGAAAACAGCAGCGGCATGCGCGTCTCCAGCCCCGGGATGCCGTTGGGGATGTACGGAAACGCCGGTTCTCGACCGCCCAGGCGCTTGCCGTTCGGGTCGTCGTAATTGAACGGCGCATGGTCGGACGAGACGATGGCGAACAGCCCGTCGGCCAGGCCGTCCCACACCACCTGCTGGTTGGCACGGTCGCGCGGCGGCGGGCTGCAGACGCACATCGCCCCGCGGAAGCCTTCCAGCGCCAGATCGTCAGCGGTCAGGAACAGGTACTGCGGGCAGGTCTCGGCCTGGATGTTCAGGCCTTTGCCACGCGCCCAGCGGATTTGCTCGATCGCCTCGGCGCCCGACACATGCACGATCAGGATGGGCACATCCACCAGCTCGGCCAGCGTGATGGCGCGGTGGGTGGCTTCGCGTTCGACCAGCCCGGGGCGAGAGGCGCCGTGAAAGCGCGGCGCTGTCTGGCCAGCGGCCAGCAGCTTCTCGGTGAGGTAGGCGATCGCGTCGCTGTTCTCGGCGTGGACCATGGTCATCGCCTGTTCGGCGCGCGCCACTTCCAGCACCTGCAGCATCTGGCCGTCGTTGAGCTTCAGATCGTCGTAGGTCAAGTAAACCTTGAACGAGGTGTAGCCGTCGGCGATCAGCGCCGGCAGTTCTTCGGTCAGCACGGTGGGCGTGGGATCGGCCACGATCAGGTGGAAGGCGTAATCGACCATCGCCTTGCCGTCCGCACGCTGGTGGTAGTCGGCCACGGCGGCCTTCAGCGACCCGCCCTTGGCCTGTGCCGCAAACGGGATCACCGTGGTGGTGCCGCCGCAAGCGGCCGATCGCGTGCCGGTGATGAAGTCGTCGGCCATGCGCACGGGTGGCGGCATCGGCTGGTCGATGTGGCAATGCGCGTCGATGCCGCCGGGCGTGACGATGCGGCCTGCGGCATCGATCTCCGGCGTGCCGGGCGCTGCCTGCAGCGCCTGCGCCAAGGCCACGATGCGGCCGCCGGCAATGCCGATGTCGCAGTCGAACTGGTCGGAAGCCGTGGCCACCCGCGCGCGGCGAATCACCAGATCCAGCGTGCTGGTCATGCGCCCTCCTGGAACAGTCGGCCCCAGCCGACGACGCGTGCCGGGTCGACACCGGCCAGCCGCAGGGAGGCCCACACCGCCGTGCTGACGGTGTCGTACAGAGGGATGCCCAGCTCGGCCTCCAGTGGCAGGGCCAGCTGGGCCGCGCGCAGGTTGGTGCAGAAGGTGGTGATGCAGTCAGGCTCGGCCTGGGCCACCTCGCGCACCAGGCTGGCGACGGTGTCGGGCTCGACCTCGGCGAATTCGAAGTTCACGCAGCGCTCCAGATGGCGCTCGGCCACCACCGTGTAGCCGCTGGCGCTGTAGTTCGCGACGATGCGCGCCTGCACATCCTGCAGGTAAGGCGTGACCAGGCCGATCCGGCGGCGCCGGTGCCGCGCCATCAAGTCGTTGAGCGCCAGCACCGAGGTGCAAGCCGGCACGCCGGTGCGCGCCTGGATCGCGGCGCACAAGGCCAGGTCAGCATCGAAGCCCAGCCACCCGGCGGCGGTGCCGTTCCAGCAGACCACGTCGACCCGCGCGTCGGCCAACAGGCTGGCAGCTTGCAGGATGGGCTCCAGATCGAACTGGCCCAGTGCGGCCTCGGTCAGCGAGATCTCGGTGACGCGAAAGCGCGCGAAATGCGCGGTCACTTCAGGCAGCCCGGCCAGCATGGCCGCGCAAAGCGGTTCCAGCGCGGTGTTGGAAGAGGGCGTCAACATGCCCAGTCGAACCGGTTTCATCGTGGTGTTTCCTGCGCTGGGGCCGTGGGCCCGAAGTTTGCTGAACCGGCGGGCGTCCCCGCCCGCCCGCGATACTCGAATCCATGCCCGCACCTGCTGTTCCGCTTCCGCCTGCCAAACCCGCCACCGATGGCGCATCGCTGCGCGAAGCCATCTACGGCCGCATCTGGCGCGCGGTGCTGGAGCACCGGCTGCCGCCCGGCACCAAGCTGGTCGAAGACCGGCTGGCCGAGCTGTTCTCCACCAGCCGCGCGCAGGTGCGCGACGTGCTGGGCCGGCTGGCCGGCGAGGGCATCGTCGACATGGTGCCCAACCGCGGCGCTTTCATTGCGTCGCCCACGCCGGAGCAGACGCGCGAGGTGTTCGAGGCCCGCCGGCTGATCGAGCCGGCGCTGGTGCGGCGGCTGGCCGGGCGCCGCGACATGGCTGCCATGGCGCTGCTGCGCGGCATCGTCAGCGAAGAGCAGGTCGCCCGTGCCAGCGCAGACCGGCCCACCATCGTGCGTTTGTCGGGCGCGTTCCACATCGAGTTGGCGCGGCTGGCCGGCAACCGCATGCTGGCCCACACCATGCGGGAGCTGGCATCGCTGACCTGCCTGGCGATCTTCCTGTACGACGCCCCGCACGCCACGGCCTGCCGCGAGGACGAGCATGAACAGCTGCTCGACGCGATCGAGCGCCGGCGCGCAGAGCGCGCGGTGGCGTTGATGCTGCTTCACCTGGACCACATCGAGAATTCCCTGCACCTGGCGCCGCGGCCCGATGGCCCGGTCGACCTGGCAGCGGCCCTGACCGGGGTGTGAGTCGCCGGACGGCGCCGGCCAGCGCCCCCCGATCCTCTGGCGCACCCTGATTTGCCGGCCATGGCTACGCCGTCGGAGGTGCTGACTCAGACCCGCACTTCGCGGTTGAACCGGTCGATGTACTCGGCCCGGCGTGGGTTCAGCTTTGCCCAGTCGACGCTGTTCATGGCCTCCAGCGCTGCCGTGTTGGCGGCATAGGCGCTGAGCGCCTTGCTGAAGACCGCCTTCGAACTGGTGGGCGACACCATGTACGGGGCGTCGGCCATCTGGGTCTGCACCTCGGGGCTGAGTGCGGCATTGATGTAGGCAGCGGCCAGATCCACCTGCTTCGAGTTCTTGACGATGTGCATCGAGCTCTTGATGTGGATCCAACCGGTGTCGGGCTTGGCCAGCGCGATCGGCACGCCCTTGGCCTGCAGGTCACCGACGTTGTTGTTGTAGTGCACCGAGATGTCGATCTGGCCTTGCTGGAACAGCGTGGCCAGCGAGCCCGGGCTCGATGCCACGGCGCTGACATTGGGCAGCAAGCGCTTGATGAACTGGAATGCCGGCTCCAGGTTCTCTTCGCTGCCGCCGTTCAGGCGGGCAAGATCCACCATCCATGCCGACATCAGCGTCGAGCCCATGCCGGCCAGGCCCACGCGGCCCTTGAACTCGGGCTTGAGCAGGTCGCTCCAGTTGCGCGGCGGGTTCTTGATCTTGTCGGTGTTGTAGGCAATGCCGATGATCTGGCCCGACACGAACACGCCCAGGCCGCGCGGGTCGACGAACTTGGCCGGCACGTCCTTCAGGTTGGGCAACTTGTCGAGCGGCACCTTCTCGAAGATGTCGTGCTGCAGCGCGTTCAGGTAAGGGCCTTCGTCCAGGATGATCACGTCGAAGGGCGGGTTGGCCTTGGACGCCACGATCTTCGACACCGTGTCCACCGCCAGCGAAGCCACCAGGTTGGTGGACGCGCCGCTGGCCTTGGCAAATGCCGGCACCAGGATCTGGCGGTGCGCCGATTCCCAGGCGCCGGGGTAGGTGGTGGCCGAAATGGCGCGGGCTTGGGCGAGCGCCAGACCAGGCAGCGCCAGGCTGGCGCCAGCGGCCGTAGCGGCACCCAGGAAGCTGCGGCGCGGCAGGCGGGAGGCATTGGGCATTGGGGGCAGAAGGGGCAGAAGGGGCATGGTGGACCTCGAGGGCGGTGGAAGATGGCCCCGCTGCCCGCGCAAGCTCTGTGCCATCCAGGCTTGCCTTGGCGCAGCCAGCGCGCCGGGCCCCGGCCTGCACCACGACAGCGCCTGGCGCCCCAATTTGTCGTCATCTTCGCACCAGATTGTCAACAAAACGGTCTGCATGCGGTGGCGATGTGGCGACTTCCCCCCCCCGGCTCCGGACGCTGCGGGGTGGCATGTTTCTTGAGTCATTGCCGGAGCCGCCGATTCCCTCTGCCATGACATCCAGTGCACTCTCTTCTCCTGCGTTCGGCGCTGCTGCTGTTCGCCTGATCGATGTGGCGCACCGCTACGGTGATGCAGTGGCCGTCGCTGGCGTCAGCCTGCAGACCGAGCCTGGCGAACTGGTGGCCTTGCTCGGCCCCAGCGGCTGCGGCAAGACCACCTTGCTGCGCATCGTCGCTGGTTTGCTGCAGCAAACCGCCGGCCAGGTGCAGATCGGCGAACGCATCGTCGACGCACTGCCCACCCACGAGCGCGGCGCGGGCATCGTGTTCCAGAGTTACGCGCTGTTTCCGCACATGACCGTGGCGGCCAATGTGGCCTATGGGTTGAAGGCCCGTGGCGCGGCGGCCAACACCGCTGCCCGCACGGTGGACGAGATGCTGGAACTGGTGCGCATGGGCCATCTGCAGCAGCGTTACCCGCGTGAGTTGTCGGGTGGCCAGCAGCAGCGGGTGGCGCTGGCGCGCACGCTGGCGGTCAAGCCGCAAGTGCTGTTGCTCGACGAGCCATTTGCCGCGCTCGACAAGAACCTGCGGCTGGACATGCAGATCGAGATCAAGCGCATCCAGCGCGACCTGGGCATCACCACCCTGCTGGTCACGCACGACCAGGAAGAGGCCATGTCGATGGCCGACCGCGTCGCGGTGATGAATGCGGGCGAAGTGGTGCAGTTCGCTGCGCCCGAGGCGGTCTACGACCATCCGGCCACGCTGTTCGTGGCCCGCTTCGTCGGCACTGCCAATCTTCTGCCCGGGCGCCTGGCGCGCAATGGCGCGGGCTTCGTGGTGCACCTGGACGCCGGCGGGCGGCTGGCGCTGCCGGTGGCTGCACCCTGCTCACGCGAGGGTGCGGTGTGGGTCAGCGTGCGGCCCGAGCATCTGGCGATGGCCGCGCCCGGTGGTGATGCGCTGCCGGCCACCGTGGCCATGGTGCTGCCCCTGGGCCCGTCGCTGGTCTATGAGCTGCGGCTGGCCGATGGCGGCACGCTGAAGGTCACGTTGCCGCGGCATGAAGATGGGCAGCGCTTCGCGCCGGGCCAGGCCGTGGGCTTGCTGGTGCGCGCGGGCGCGCCGGTGGCGGTGTTCCTGCCCGAGCTGGCAGCATGAGCGGCGCAACTGCCCGGGCCCAGCCGCCGCTGCTGCTGGCGTTGCCGCTGGGGGCGTACTTCGCCGTGTTCGTGGTGGCGCCCTTGCTGTTGCTGCTGTTCGTCAGCCTGTACAACGACGCGGGCATGACCAGCCAGGGCCTGGCACAGTACCAACGCTTTCTGGGCGATGAGTTCAACCGCAGCGTGCTGTTCTCCACCCTCTGGCTGGGGGTGAAGGTGACCTTGCTGACGCTGCTGATCGGGTTTCCGCTGGCCTATGGCTACACCCTGGCGCCGGCGCGCTGGCAAGGCCTGCTGATGCTGTTGATCCTGCTGCCGCTGCTGACCAGCGCGGTGGTGCGCACTTTCGCCTGGGTGGTGATCCTGGGCCGCCAGGGCATCCTCAACAACAGTTTGCTGGCGCTGGGCTGGATTGCCGAGCCGCTGCGCCTGCTCTACACCCCCGGCGCGGTGGTGGTGGCGCTGGCGCAGATCGAACTGCCGCTGATGGTGCTGCCGCTGATCACCGCGCTGATGAACATCGACCCCGCACTGCGGCAGGCCTCGCTGGCGCTGGGCGCCGGGCCCTGGCGCACGTTGTGGCAAGTGACCCTGCCGCTGACCGCGCCGGGCCTGCTGGCGGGTTGCCTGCTGGTGTTTGCGAGCAGCGTGAGTGCCTTCGTGACCCAGACCCTGGTGGGCGGCGGGCAGCAGATCTTCATGCCGTTCTACATGTACCAGCAGGCGATCCAGGCCAACGACTACCCGTTCGCCGCAGCGGTGGCGGTGTTGCTGCTGGTCTGCGTGATGGCGGTGGCCATGTTGATCAACCTGCTCGGTCGCCGCACCCGGGGCTTCGTCCATGCGTGATGCGGTGCTGCTGCAAGCGCGTGAATCGGCCGGCTCGGCCTGGGAGCGCCGCTCCTTCGCCACGGTGCTGGGCCTGCTGGGCGCGGTGGCGACCCTGCTGCTGCTGGCGCCCACGGTGATCGTGCTGATCACCTCGTTCACCAACGGCTTCTCGCTGAAGTTTCCGCCGCCTGGCTACTCCACCCGCTGGTACACCGCGCTGTGGACGGACTCGCCGGAGATCATCGCCGCCTTCGGGTTGTCGTTGAAGGTGGCGGCCATCGCCACCGGCACGTCCATCGTGCTGGCGGTGTCGGCTGCGCTGGCGCTGGCCCGCCGGCGTGAAGCCTGGGCCCGCGCCATCGAATCGCTGTTCCTGTCGCCGCTGATGCTGCCCACGCTGGCGCTGGGCCTGGCGCTGCTGATGCTGTTCAACCTGGCTGGCACCGGCCTGTCGTTCTGGACCCTGGTGCTGGGCCATGTGGCCATCACCGCGCCCTACATCTTTCGCACCACGGCGGCCAGCCTGTCGCAGCTGGACCCGGCCTTGCTGGAAAGTGCGCGCAGCCTGGGCGCCCGGCCGGTGTTCATGTTCCGCACCGTCACATTGCCGCTGATCTCGCGTGGCGTGGCGGCTGGCGCGTTCATCGGTTTCATGTACTCGTTCGACAACGTGGCAGTGAGCCTGTTCCTGTCGGACGCCCGCAGCGAGGTGTTGCCGATCCGCATGTGGCACCTGATCGAATCCAGCCTGGACGTGCGGGCGGCGGCAGTCTCGGGTGTGCTGATCGTCGCCACGCTGGTGTTGATGCTGCTGATGGAGCGCGTGGTGGGCATTTCGAGGCACATCCGATGAACCGCGCCCAGCTTGAGAAGGCCGCAGCCTCAGCCGGCGACCACGTCGCGGCCCCAGCGCCTGCGCAGCGCCAGGCAGTCTGCCTCCAGCACGCCCTGGCGCACGACCAACGGGTGGCCGGTCATCGCCGCGAACGCCTCGACCGTGAAGCCACCCAGGTCGGTGCGGCGCAGCGTGGCATGGCGCAACGCCAGCACCAGGGTGTGGATGCCGGCCAGCTTCAGCGCACCGGCGCACATCGGGCAGGGCTCCATCGTGCAGTACAGGGTGGCGCCTTCGGTGGCACCGGGTCCGTGCACGGCCAGCGCCCGCACGATGGCATCGGGTTCGGCATGCAGCAGCACGTTGCCGGTGCTCACCTGCCGGTTCTGGCCGCACGACAGCAGCCGCCCGTCCTTCACCAGCACCGCGCCGGTGGGCCAGTCGCCGCGGGCAAAGGCCTGCTCGGCCTCAACCAGTGCCAGCCGCATCCAGGGGTCGTCGTCCATGTCGTCACTCCGGTTGATCTTCATGCAGGAGCCCAAGCACGATGAATGCCCGACACACGGTGCTGCTGCGCGGCGCCTGCGCGCTGCTCGGTGACGACCACCGCTTCGATCCGCGGCCGCTGGATGTGCTGGTGCAGGGCGACCGCATCGCGGCGATCGCGCCTGCCGGTACGCTGGCCGGCGCCGACCGCCTGGTGGAGCTGCCACGGCAATTGCTGGTGCCGGGCCTGGTCAACGGCCACCAGCATTCGCATGAGCACTTCCAGCGCGGGCGCACCGAAAACCTGCCGCTGGAGCTGTGGATGCACCTGGTGCGCACCCGCATCCCCGTGCCCCTGACACCCCGGCAGGTGTACCTGCGCACGATGATCGGCGCGATCGAGTCACTGCGCACCGGCTGCACCACGCTGGTCGACGACATGGCACTGGGCGCCAGCATCCAGCGCGAGAACATCGCCGCCGCGCTGCAGGCCTACGACGACATCGGTGTGCGCGCGCTGATGGGCTTCGCGATGATGGACAAGCCCATCGTCGACAACTTCCCGTTCGTGGAAGCGCTGGTGCCGCCAGCGCTGGCGGCCGAGTTGCGGGCCGCCGCGCGCCCGCCTGGCGCCGACCAGCTGGCCCTGGTGCGCGAACTCGTGGCTGCAGGTCGGCACCCGCAGCAGCGGCGTGTCGGCGTGCTGGTGTCGGCCTCGGCGCCGCAGCGCTGCACCGCAGAATTTCTGCTGCAGGTGCGCGCGCTTGCCGACGACCTGGCGCTGCCGGTCATCACCCATGTGCAGGAGACCCGGCTGCAGGTGGTCACCGGCCAGATCTTCTACGGCAAGCCCATCGTCGAGCACCTGGCAGAGATCGGCTTCCTGAAGCCGGCCACCAGCCTGATCCACGCGGTGTGGCTGAACCCGCGTGAGATCGCTGCGCTGGCCGCGCATGGCGCCACCGCCCAGCACAACCCGTGGAGCAACCTGCTGCTGGGCTCGGGCATCCAGCCGGTGCGCGAACTGCTGGACGCGGGTGTCAACGTCAGCCTGGGGTCCGACGGCTCGTGCTCCACCGTCACCACCAACATGCTC
>JBBRVT010000023.1:0-20845 GCA_038246615.1 Burkholderiales bacterium | reverse complement strand
GTCGCGGTCCATCACCTGCGCGGTGAAAGCCACCACCTCGGCGCGGGTCGGCATGTTCACATCGGCGCCGGCTGCAGGCGCCTGCACCTGCGCGTGCGCCCGCACCAGACGGGGAATGATGTCCTGCTCGATGGTGTGCACGAGCCGCGACAACCGTTCTTCCACAGCCGGGCGCTGGCTGGCCAGGCCGGCCCAGGCTGCGTGGCCCTGGTGCGCGGTGACGGACTGCATCTCGGTCCAGCAATCCGGCTGTTCACTGGCGCGCCAGTCAACGCCAGGCGCATCGCTGGTACTCGTCTTCTCTGGTTGGATGCGGCTCAATGCGATCTCCTCAATCTGAGTCAGGGCTGCTGCCGTCGCCGACTTGGCAGGCTCGGTGTGCGCCTGGGCAGTCGGTTGTTGTCTGTCTTTTTGACCTTTGATGAATGTCAGTCCCTCCCTCGGGCCCGTCAAGTAGGGATCAATGCCGATGTCGTCTCGAGACTAATGTCAGGCCGAAAATACGTCAGCCCGGATTGACACTTTCCGGAGTCGCCTCTAGATTCCGTTCCATGCCCAGTGTCCGGACCAGCCCCGATTTGCGCCAAGCCCATGGTCGCGCCCCCCGCCCGCCGCTGTACACGCCAGAGCAGCGCGTCCTCCGCGACACCAGCAAGTGGACGCTGGTACAGGGCCTGCTGGCGCCCGTCCAGTTCCTGGTGTTTGCGGTCAGCCTGGTGCTGGTGCTGCGCTATCTGGTCACCGGCGCCGGGCTGGAGTCGGCCACCATCTCGGTCGTGGTGAAGACCCTGACGCTCTACACCATCATGATCACCGGCTGCATCTGGGAGAAGGTGGTCTTCGGCAAGTACCTGTTCGCCGAAGCCTTCTTCTGGGAAGACGTGTTCAGCATGCTCGTGCTGGCCTTGCACACGGCCTACCTGTGGGCCGTGTTCACCGGTGCACTGGACGCACGTGGCCAGATGTTGCTGGCCCTGGCCGCCTATGCCACCTACCTGATCAATGCCGGCCAGTTCATCTGGAAACTGCGCCTGGCCCGGCTGGACATGGCCCGGGCCGACGCCGCGCTGGCAGGAGCCGCCCGGTGACCGCAGTGATTCCCATCCTGTCCGACGCGGGGTGCAGCGACGCGCCGGTGCTGCGCGAGCGCGGCCAGCGCGAGGTGTTCTGCGGGCTCACCGGCATCGTCTGGCTGCACCGCAAGATCCAGGATGCCTTCTTCCTGGTGGTCGGTTCGCGCACCTGCGCCCACCTGCTGCAGTCGGCCGCCGGTGTGATGATCTTCGCCGAGCCGCGGTTCGCCACCGCCATCATCGACGAGCGCGACCTGGCCGGGCTGGCCGACGCGCAGGAAGAACTCGACCGCGTGGTGCAGCAATTGCTGGCGCGCCGGCCCGAGATCAAGCTGCTGTTCCTGGTGGGCAGCTGCCCGTCGGAAGTGATCAAGCTCGACCTGTCGCGCGCCGCGCAGCGGCTGTCGGCCCGGTACCTTCCCGATGTACGCGTGCTGAGCTACTCCGGCAGCGGCATCGAGACCACCTTCACCCAGGGTGAAGACGCCTGCCTGGCCGCCCTGGTGCCCGAGATGCCCGCCGCCAAGGCCGACGCCCCGCCCACCGTGCTGGTGGCCGGCGTGCTGGCCGATGTGGTCGAAGACCAGTTCCAGCGCCTGTTCAAGGCCATGGGCCTGGGTGCCGTGCAGTTCTTCCCGCCGCGGCGCGCCGGCGCGCTGCCGGCCGTCGGCCCGAACACCCGGCTGCTGCTGGCCCAGCCCTTCCTCGCCGACACCGCCCGGGCGCTGGAGGCGCGTGGTGCGCAGCGCCTGGTGGCGCCGTTCCCGCTCGGTGCCGAGGGCACCGAGGCCTGGCTGCAGGCTGCCGCCGGCGCCATGGGCGTGGACCCGGCACTGTTCCAGCAAGTGATCGCTCCGGCCCGCGCCCGTGCCCTGCAGGCAGTGGCGGCGCACAGGCCACGCCTGGCCGGCAAGCGCATCTTCTTCTTCCCCGATTCACAGCTGGAGCTGCCGCTGGCGCGCTTCCTGTCGCGTGAGCTGGGCATGCAGCTGACCGAAGTGGGCACGCCCTACCTGCACCGCGCCCACATGGCCGCCGAGCTGGCCTGGCTGCCGGCCGGCACCAGTCTGTCCGAAGGCCAGCATGTGGAGCAGCAACTGCTGCGCTGCAAGGCACTGGCACCTGATCTGGTGGTCTGCGGCCTGGGCCTGGCCAATCCGCTGGAGGCCGAGGGCCTGACCACCAAGTGGTCCATCGAGCTGGTGTTCACCCCGATCCAGGGCTTCGACCAGGCCGGTGACCTGGCCGAGCTGTTCGCCCGCCCGTTGCTGCGGCGCAACAAGCTGGGCCTCGCGCCCCTGCATGCTGCCTGAGACCGTCTGCGCCATGCAACTCACGCTCTGGACTTACGAAGGCCCGCCGCACGTCGGCGCGATGCGCATCGCGACCGCGATGCGGGACGTGCACTACGTGCTGCATGCGCCCCAGGGCGACACCTACGCCGATCTGCTGTTCACGATGATCCAGCGCAGCGACAAGCGCCCGCCGGTCACCTACACCACCTTCCAGGCGCGTGATCTCGGCGGCGACACCGCCGAGCTTTTCAAGACCGCCGCGCGTGACGCCTACGAGCGCTTCCGCCCGGCGGCGATGCTGGTGGGCTCCAGCTGCACCGCCGAGCTGATCCAGGACGACCCGGGTGGTCTGGCCCAGGCACTGAACCTGCCGCTGCCGGTGGTGGCGCTGGAGCTTCCCAGCTACCAGCGCAAGGAAAACTGGGGCGCCGCCGAAACCTTCTACCAGCTGGTGCGCCAGCTGTGCCCGGCGCCGGCCGCAGGCAGTGCGCGTGCGCCCCGGCCTGCCGGCCAGCGCCCCCGCTGCAACCTGCTGGGCCCGACCGCGCTGGGCTTTCGCCACCGCGACGACGTGACCGAGGTCACCCGCCTGCTCGCGCGTCTTGGCGTCGATGTGAGCGTCTGCGCACCGCAGGGTGCCAGCGTGGCCGACCTGCGCCGCCTGGGCGAGGCCGACTTCAACGTGGTGCTCTACCCCGAGGTCGCCAGCACCACCGCCAGCTGGCTGCGCCGCAACCACGGCCAGCCGCACACCACGGTGGTGCCGATCGGCATGGGCGCCACGCGTGACTTCATCACCGAGGTGGCCGCGCTGGCCGGGCTGGACGCCGCGCCGCTGCTGGCCGAGATCGGCGCCGACATGGGTGACGGCGGCACCCGCGCACCCTGGTATGCGCGCTCGGTGGACAGCACCTACCTCACCGGCAAGCGGGTCTTCATCTTCGGCGACGCCAGCCATGCAGTAGCCGCAGCCCGGGTGGCCGCCACCGAGCTGGGCTTTCAGGTGGTGGGCCTGGGCACCTACAGCCGAGAGTTTGCCCGCGAGGTGCGCGACGCCGCCAAGCTTTATGGCGTGGAGCCGCTGATCAGCGACGACTACCTCACCGTGGAAGCCGCCATCGCCGAAGCCCTGCCCGAGCTGGTGCTGGGCACGCAGATGGAGCGCCACATCGCCAAGCGCCTGGGCGTGCCCTGCGCGGTGATCTCGGCGCCGGTGCATGTGCAGGACTTCCCGGCGCGCTACTCGCCGCAGATGGGCATCGAAGGCGCCAACGTGCTGTTCGACACCTGGGTGCATCCGCTGATGATGGGCCTGGAAGAGCATCTGCTGGGCATGTTCAAGGGCGACGCCGAGTTCCACGAGGACGCCGCGCCCTCGCACCTGGGCCGCGCCGGCACGCCGGTGCTGTCATTGGTGCCACACACCTCCGTTCAAGAAAATGCTGCCATCTCTGAGCAGCCACAGTCGGCAGATCTGCCGGCCACTGCGGCGGCAGCGCCCGCCACTGTCGCCTTGCCCGCCCACGGTCCAGCCGCCAACCAGCCCCTGGTGAGCACCTGGAACGACGAAGCCGCACTCGAATTGAAGAAGATCCCGTTCTTCGTGCGAGGCAAGGCGCGCCGCAATACCGAGCGCTTCGCGCTCGAGCGTGGCCTGGCCACGATCACGGTCGAGACTCTCTATGACGCCAAAGCCCATTACAGCCGCTGAGGCCGCCCAGCCTCTGCGCCTGACCATCGTCACGATGGACACGCACCTCGCCAGTTCGGTCGAGCGTGCGCGCACCACGCTCAAGCGCGAGCTGCCCGGCCTGCAGATCAGCCTGCATGCCGCATCTGAATATGCCGGCAACGAAGCCGCCACCCAGCGCTGCCGCAACGATCTGGCGCGTGCCGACATCATCGTGGCCGGCATGCTCTTCCTCGAAGACCACTTCCTGCCCATCCTCGACCTGCTGCAGGCACGGCGCGACGACTGCGAGGCGATGATCTGCATGGCCTCGGCTGCCGAGGTGACCAAGCTCACCCGCCTGGGCCACTTCGACATGAGCAAGCCGGCCAGCGGCCCGATGGCGCTGCTGAAGAAACTGCGCGGCGGCAGCAAGGACAAGCCCGCCACCGGTGGCGCGGCGCAGATGAAGATGTTGCGCCGGCTGCCGCAGATGCTGCGCTTCATCCCCGGCACTGCGCAGGACGTGCGGGCCTACTTCATCACGCTGCAGTACTGGCTGGGCGGCTCCGACGACAACATGCTGAACCTGGTGCGCCATGTGGTGGACCGCGGTGCAGCTGCCGGTCGCGGCTTGCGCGGCAGGCTGAAGGTGGTGCCGCCGCTGGATTACCCGGAAGTCGGCGTCTACCACCCCCGCATGCCGGGCCGCCTGGCCGCCGAGGCCAGCCAGCTGCCGGTGCCGATCGCCGCAGTGGGCACGGTGCCGCAGGGCACGGTGGGCCTGCTGCTGCTGCGCAGCTACCTGCTGTCGAACAACGCCGGCCACTACGACGGCGTGATCGCCGCACTGGAAGCACGTGGCCTGCGGGTGGTGCCGGCCTTTGCCGCCGGGCTCGATTCGCGCCCCGCGATCGAGCAATTCTTCATGCGCGACGGCCAGGTCACCGTCGACGCGGTGGTCTCGCTCACCGGCTTCTCGCTGGTCGGTGGCCCGGCCTACAACGACGCCAAGGCGGCCGAAGAAGTCCTCGCCACGCTGGACGTGCCTTACGTGGCTGCGCATCCGGTGGAATTTCAGACCCTGGACGCCTGGGGCGGCAACGACCGCGGCCTGCTGCCGGTCGAAAGCACCATCATGGTGGCCATCCCCGAGCTGGACGGCTCCACCGGGCCCATCGTCTTCGGCGGCCGGCCCGGCGCGGCCGGTGTCACCTGCAACGGCTGCCACCACGCGTGCACCTTCAAGGCCAGTGACACTGCGCAGGACATGACCTCCTGCCCCGAGCGGGCCATCATGCTGGCGGCCCGGGTGGCCAAGCTGGTGGCACTGCGCCGCAGCGAGCGCGCCAGCCGCAAAGTGGCGGTGGTGGTGTTCAACTTCCCGCCCAATGCCGGCAACATCGGCAGCGCCGCCTACCTGTCGGTGTTCGAGTCGATGTTCCACACCCTGGCGGCGATGCAGCGCCAGGGCTACAGCGTGGACATGCCCGAGAGCATCGACGCGCTGCGTGACGCGGTGCTGCACGGCAACGCCCAGCAGCACGGCGCCGATGCCAACGTCCACGCCCTGATCCCTGCCGACGAGCATGTGCGGCGTGAGCGCTGGCTGGCCGAGATCGAGGCGCAATGGGGCCCGGCGCCCGGCCGCCAGCTCAGCAACGGCCGCTCCATCTTCGTGCTGGGCAAGCAGTTCGGCAATGTGCTGGTGGCGGTGCAGCCGTCGTTCGGCTACGAGGGCGACCCGATGCGCCTGCTGTTCGAGAAGGGCCTGGCGCCAACGCATGCCTTCTCGGCCTTCTACCGTTACCTGCGTGAAGATTTCAAAGCCCATGCGGTGCTGCACTTCGGCACCCATGGCGCGCTGGAGTTCATGCCCGGCAAGCAAAGTGGCATGGGCGGCAACTGCTGGCCCGACCGCCTGATCAACGACCTGCCCAACATCTACCTCTACGCCTCGAACAACCCGTCCGAAGGCGCCATCGCCAAGCGCCGCTCGGGCGCCACGCTGGTGAGCTACCTGACGCCGCCGGTGGCCCAGGCCGGGCTCTACAAGGGCCTGAACGACCTGAAAGCCTCGATAGAGCGCTGGCGCAGCATCGCTGCCGATTCGTCCGACCGGACCGATCTGGCGGTGTTGCTGCAGTCCCAGGCCGCCGAGCTGAACCTCTGCGCGGCCGAGCCGCTGTGGGACAGCAGCGCCTTGGGTGACGCCGATGGCCGTGTCGGCACACTGGCCGAGCAGATGCTGGAGCTGGAGTACACGCTGATCCCGCACGGGCTGCATGTCACCGGCCGCCCGCCCAGCGCCACCGAGCGGGTCGACATGCTGCTGGCCATGGCCGATGCATCCCACGGCAAGCAGTTGCCGCGCGCCGCCATCGAAGCCCTGGTCGCTGGCCGCAGCGCCGAACAGTGCCTGGCAGCAGGCCAGCTGCCACGCGACGAGGCCCATCTCACGCTGATGCGCGAACTGGCCGCCGCTGACAGCATGCTGGCGGTCGACACCGAGGTCGACGGCCTGTTGCGCGCGCTGGATGCCCGCTACATCCGCCCGGCGCCGGGTGGCGACATCCTGCGCACGCCGGGTGTGCTGCCCACCGGCCGCAACATCCACGGCTTCGACCCCTTCCGCATCCCCAGCGCATTTGCGGTGCGCGACGGCGCCAAGCAGGCCCAGTTGCTGCTGGACACCCACAGCGCCGCCGGCAACCCATTGCCCGAATCCATCGCCATGGTGCTGTGGGGCAGTGACAACCTGAAGAACGAAGGCGCGCCCATTGCCCAGGCGCTGGCGCTGATGGGCGCACTGCCGCGCTTCGACAGCTATGGCCGCATCGCCGGTGCCACGCTGATCCCGCTGGCCGAGCTGGGCCGGCCGCGGGTGGACGTGGTGATCACGCTGTCGGGTATCTTCCGCGACCTGATGCCGCTGCAGATCAAGCTGCTGGCCGAGGCCGCCTGGCTGGCCGCATCGGCCGAGAACGAGCCGCTGGACCAGAACTGGATCCGCAAGCATGCGCTGGCCTACCAGCAAGAGCACGGCTGCACGCTGGAGACCGCCTCGCTGCGTGTCTACGGCAATGCCGAAGGCGCCTACGGCTCCAACGTCAACAACCTGGTCGAGAGCAGCCAGTGGACCGACGAAGGCGAGCTGGCCGAAACCTACACGCGGCGCAAGGGTTTTGCCTATGGCCGCAGCGGCCGCGCGGTGCAGCAGACCGCCTTGCTGCGCACCGTGCTGGCCGACGTGCAGCTGACCTACCAGAACCTCGACTCGGTGGAGCTGGGCGTGACCACGGTGGACAACTACTTCGATACCCTGGGCGGCATCACCCAGGCCGTCAAGGTGGCCAAGGGCGGCGCCACGCCGCCGGTCTACATCGGCGACCAGACCAAGGGCGACGGCGCGGTGCGTTCGTTGAAGGACCAAGTGGCGCTGGAAACCCGCACCCGCATGCTCAACCCGAAGTGGTACGAAGGCATGCTCGAGCATGGCTACGAGGGCGTGCGCCAGATCGAGGTGCATGTCACCAACACCATGGGCTGGTCGGCCACCACCGGCCAGGTGCAGCCCTGGGTCTACAAGGAACTCACCGAGACCTTCCTGCTCGACCCGGCGATGCGCGACAGGTTGGCACGGTTGAACCCCACCGCGTCTGCGCGTGTCGCCAACCGGCTGATCGAGGCCTCGGAGCGCAACTACTGGCAGCCCGACGCTGCCACGCTGGAAGCACTGCGTCGGGCCGGAGAAGAACTGGAAGACCGCCTCGAAGGCGTCTTCGTCCCCACCACCACCGAAAGGGCCGCTGCATGAACACTGCCACCATCTCCCCCAGCCAGATCGCCCGCGGGCCGAAGCCCGACCCCCGCCTGGACGGCGAAGGCAGCCTGCAGGTACAGCTCGACCCCTCGGTCAAGATCGGCACCGCCAAGGTGTTCGCCATCTACGGCAAGGGCGGCATCGGCAAGAGCACCACCAGCTCCAACCTGAGTGCGGCCTTCAGCAAGATGGGCAAGCGGGTGCTGCAGATCGGCTGCGACCCCAAGCATGACTCGACCTTCACCCTGACCAAGAAGATGCTGCCCACCGTGATCGACGTGCTCGAGACGGTGAACTTCCATGCCGAAGAGCTGCGCGTCGAAGACTTCGTCTTCGAGGGCTACAACGGTGTGATGTGCGTCGAGGCCGGCGGCCCGCCGGCCGGCACCGGCTGTGGCGGCTACGTGGTCGGCCAGACGGTGAAGCTGCTGAAAGAGCACCATCTGCTGGAAGACACCGACGTGGTGATCTTCGATGTGCTGGGCGACGTGGTGTGCGGCGGCTTTGCCGCACCGCTGCAGCATGCCGACCGGGCGATGATCATCACCGCCAACGACTTCGATTCGATCTTCGCGATGAACCGCATCGTGCAGGCCATCGGTGCCAAGGCCAAGAACTACAACGTGCGCCTGGGTGGCGTGATCGCCAACCGCAGCGCCGCCACCGACCAGATCGACAAGTACAACGCCAAGATCGGCCTGGAGCTGGCTGCGCACTTCCCCGACCTGGACGTGATCCGCCGCAGCCGCCTGAAGAAAGCCACGCTGTTCGAGATGGAAGCCTCGCCCGAGCTGGAGAAGGTGCTGCGCGAGTACATGCGCCTGGCCGCCGACATGTGGCTGGGTGGCAAGGCGTACAACGCGGTGCCGATGAAGGACCGCGACATCTTCGACCTGCTCGGCTTCGATTGAACTGACCCACTGCCAGCCTGACGCCATGGACAACAGCACCTACACCACCCGCCGCAGCGAGATCGAGCACTACTTCGACCGCACAGCGGTGGCGGCCTGGGAGAAGCTCACCAGCGATGCGCCGGTCGGTCGCATCCGCGCCTCCGTGCGCGCCGGCCGAGACCAGATGCGCAACACCCTGTTGCGCTGGCTGCCCGATGATCTGCACGGCCAGCGTCTGCTGGATGCCGGTTGCGGCACCGGCGCGCTGGCCATCGAGGCCGCCCGGCGCGGTGCCGAGGTGGTGGCCATCGACCTCTCGCCCACCCTGGTCAACCTGGCCCGAGAGCGGGCGCCGACCGACCTGGGGCAAGGCACCATCGATTTCCGCAGTGGCGACATGCTCGATGGGTCGCTGGGCGAGTTCGATCATGTGGTGGCGATGGACTCGATCATCCACTACGGCACGGAGGATGCGGTGGCGGTGTTGTCGCAGCTGGCCAAGCGCACCCGCCACACGATCAACTTCACCTTCGCGCCGCGCACGCCCTTGCTGGCCACCCTGATCAGCATCGGCCGCCTGTTCCCCCGCGGCGACCGTGCCCCTTGGCTCAACCCGATGGGTGCCAACCGCCTGCAACGCCTGATGGCAGCCGACGTGGAGCTGGCTCAGGGCCAAACCGGCAAGACCTTTCGGGTGGCCAGCGGTTTCTACACCTCCCAGGCCCTGCAATGGAGGCGGGCATGAGGGCCAAGACCTTCGGCAAGATGGCCAGGCGCCTGCCGGCGCAGTGGTTGCCGTTCGCCGATGTGGCGAGCGCTGACCTGCCGCTGTCGCGCCTTCTGCGGCTGTCGTTGTTCAAGGTCACCATGGGCATCACCACCGTGCTGATGATCGGCACGCTCAACCGGGTGATGATCGTCGAGCTGGGCGTGTCCGTCTGGCTGGTGTCGCTGATGGTGGCCCTGCCGCTGCTGGTGGCACCGTTTCGCGCCGTCACCGGCTACCACTCGGACACCCACCGCTCGGCCTTCGGCTGGAAGCGCGTGCCCTTCATGTGGGGCGGCACGCTGATCCAGTTCTTCGGGCTGGCGGTGATGCCTTTTGCCCTGCTGGTGCTCTCCGGCGGCGGCGCAGTGGAGGTACCTCACTGGTTTGGCGATGTGGCGGCAGGCCTGGCCTTCCTGGCCGTGGGTGCCGGGCTGCAGACATCGCAGACTGCCGGCCTGGCGCTGGCCACCGACCAGGCCAGCCCCGAGACCCGCCCGCGTGTGGTGGCGCTGATGTACATCATGCTGCTGGTCGGCGCGGTGGGCGGCAGCTTCGCATTCAGCCTGCTGCTGGCGGACTTCAGCCCCCAACGCCTGGTGCAGGTGGTGCAAGGCACGGCCCTGGTGGTGCTGGTGCTCAATGCCGTGGCACTGTGGAAGCAGGAGCCACGCAATCCGCAGCGGGCCGCAGCGCTCAAGGGTGTCAAGCCGGCGCCGTTCGGGCAGGTGTGGCGGCGCTTCATCGCCCAGAAGAATGCGCGGCGCTTCCTGTGGGCCACCGGCCTGGGCACCTTTGCCTTCAACATGCAGGACATCATCCTCGAGCCTTACGGCGGCGAAATCCTGAAGCTCAGCGTGGCGCAAACCAGCGCCTTGTCCGCCATCGTGGCCGGCGGCGCCTTGATCGCCTTTCTGATCGCCGGCCGCTCACTGATGCGCGGTGCCGACCCGCTGCGCCTGGCCGCCTATGGCGTGCTGGCCGGCCTGCCGGCTTTTTCAGCGGTGATCTTTGCCGCGCCGCTGGATTCGGCTGATCTGTTCCGCCTGGGTTCCTTCGGCATCGGCTTCGGCGGCGGCCTGTTTGCAGTCGGCACCTTGTCGGCAGCCATGCGCATGGAAGAGGGCGCCTTCGTCGGCCTGGCCCTGGGCGCCTGGGGCGCCGTTCAATCCGCTGGTGCCGGATTGGCCATGTTCACTGGGGGCGCGCTGCGTGACGGCGTGTCAAGCCTGGCGATGCAAGGCTTGTTGGGCGAGGGTCTGGCTCTGCCCGCCACCGGTTATTCGATGGTCTACCACGTCGAAATGCTGTTCCTGTTCATCACTCTGGTGGCCATCGGCCCGCTTGTCGGCCGAGCCAGAGCTGCCACCCCGCCCACCACACCGGCACCCATCCAGCTGGTCAACCAGCCCGGCTGACGCCAACTTCGAGGAGAAGCCACTATGCAAAACTGGACCACCATCACCGGCTACATCGATCTGGCGCAGATCGTGCTGTACATGTTCTGGCTGTTCTTTGCCGGCCTCATCTTCTACCTGGTGCGCGAGGGCCACCGCGAGGGCTTTCCGATGGAGTCCGACAGCATGGGCAAAGCTGTGATCAAGGGGTGGCCGGTGCCAGAGCCCAAGTTCTACAAGATGGCTGACGGCAGCACCGTCACCGTGCCTGATTTGAACAAAGGCGAGCCGCCCCTGATGGCCAGGTCGACCTCCGTGGCGCCCGGTTCACCGATCGAGCCCACCGGAGACCCGATGGTCGATGGCGTCGGCCCCGGTGCCTATGCGCTGCGCGCCGACGTACCGGAACGCACGTCGCGTGGTGAACTTGTGATCCAGCCGTTGCGCGTGCTCATCGACTACAGCGTGGCCCACCAGGACGTCGATCCGCGCGGGTTGCCGGTGATCGGCGGCGACGGCAAGGCTGGCGGCGTGGTGCGCGACATCTGGTTGGACAGCGCCGAAATGTTGTTCCGCTATCTCGAGGTGGAAACCAGCACGGCTGCCGGCCCCAGGCGGGTGCTGCTGCCCATCCCGTTTGCACGCATCCGGCGCAACCAGGTGGACGTGAATTCGATCTACGGCCACCACTTCGCCAAGGTGCCCGGCACGCGCAACCCGGATGCAGTGACCATGCTGGAAGAAGAAAAGATCACCGCGTTCTACGGTGGTGGCACCTTCTACGCCGACCCGAAGCGCAACGAGCCCCTGCTCTGACCGCCCGACCCTCTCTTCAACTGATGTCCCGGAGATCACCATGAACGTGCACCACCACGGCCATGAACACGAGTTCGAGCCGCAGCACGGGCTGCCCGAGCGGCTACCGTCTGGCGAAACCATCCTCTGGCAAGGCTCGCCACAGGCGGCGGCGCTTGGGCGCCATGCCTTCCACCTGCGCAAGCTGGCGCTGTACTTTGCGGTCTTGCTGGTCGCCGGGCTGGCGCCCCTCCTGTTGGCGGGTGCTTCCTTGGCCGACATGCTGCACACCGTGCGCTGGCTGCTGCCTCTGGCCGTGCTGGGCCTGGCCAGCGTGGCCCTGCTGGCCTGGATGACGGCGCGCACCACCGTCTACACCCTCACCAACCGCCGCATGGTCATGCGCCTGGGTATCGTGCTCACGGTCACCTTCAATGTGCCGCTGCGCAGCGTGGCCTCCGCCAACTTGCGTGAGCATGGCGACGGCAGCGGCGACATCGCGCTTGGCCTGAGCGGCAATACCCGCATCGCCTACCTCCAGCTGTGGCCCAGCGTGCGCCCCTGGCGCATTGGCCGCCCAGAGCCGATGCTGCGTGGAGTGGCTGATGCGCGCCAGGTGTCGGCCATGCTGCAGCAGGCCTGGGCTCTGGAGACCGGCCTGGCGGCTGCAGCCACACCGGCGGCCGCCGATGTGCGGGCCGACGGCAACGGCGTTGGCCAGGCCGCCAGTGGCGCGGGCGGCATGCGGCCGAGCGCCGCATGAGCGGCGTCCAACTGGTGCCTGTGGCCCGGCCCGTCTTGGGGCCACGGCCTGACAGCTTTCCACGCTGGGTGCTGTTGACGGCGGGGTCGATCATCGCCTTCTCGCTGATCGCCGTCGGCCTGGTGCGCATCACCGGCAACGGGCCCGACCAGCTCGCTGCGAAGGTGCTGGCCGAGCGATCGCTGCGCTTTGAAGACCGACCAGACGGCGGCGTGGCGGTGATCGATGGCCAGACGGGCCTGACCCTGGACGTGCTGCAAGGCGAGCAGGGTTTCGTGCGGGGCGCGCTGCGCGCGCTGTCACGCGAGCGCCGTGTGCGCGGGCTGGGTTCGGGCCCGGCCTTCGTGCTCAGCGCCCATGGTGACGGCCAGCTGCGCCTGTTCGACCCCGCCACCGGTGAGCGCCTCGACCTGGCGTCGTTCGGCCCGACCAATTCGGGCGCCTTTGCGCGCTACCTGCCCCTGCAACCCGGCCAAGCCGGCGCCAAACCCTGATATTGCCCTTTTGTTGGAGTTCGACAGATGCAAACCGCCCAAACCATCGAAAGCCCTGAAGAGGCTGCCCGCAAGGCCAAGGAAAACACGCTGCTGACGCCGCGGTTCTACACCACCGACTTCGCCGCGATGGACCGGCTGGACATGTCGCCGATCCGTGCCGAGTGGGACGCGATGCTGGCCGAGTACGAAGGCGACAACAACCACGATCATTTCCAGCGCACACCCGAGTTCGCCACCGAAGTGGCGCAGCGCTTCTCGCAGGTCTCGCCCGAGTTGCGGCAGGAGTTCATCGACTTCCTGGTCAGCTCGCTGACCAGCGAGTTCTCTGGCTGCATTCTCTACAACGAGATCCAGAAGAACGTCAAGAACCCGGACATCAAGGCCCTGATGCGCTTCATGGCGCGCGATGAGTCGCGCCACGCCGGTTTCATCAACCAGTCCCTGAAGGACTTCGGCATGGGGATCGACCTCGGCGACCTCAAGCGCACGAAGGCCTACACCTACTTCAAGCCCAAGTACATCTTCTACGCCACCTACCTGTCCGAGAAGATCGGCTACGCCCGGTACATCACCATCTATCGGCAGCTCGAACGCCATCCCGACAAGCGCTTCCACCCGATCTTTCGCTGGTTCGAGCGCTGGTGCAACGACGAATTCCGTCACGGCGAATCCTTTGCACTGATCATGCGCGCCCAACCCAATCTGCTGCGCGGTGTCAACCTGCTGTGGATACGGTTCTTCCTGCTGGCGGTCTATGCCACCATGTACGTGCGCGACCACAGCCGTCCCATGCTGAAGGCGGCCATGGGCCTGGACCCCACCGAATACGACTACACCGTGTTTCAAATCACCAACCAGATCACCGAGCAGGTGTTTCCGATCTCGCTGGACATCGACGCGCCGGCGTTCCGCACCGGGCTGGACCGTCTTTTCCGGCTGCAGGTTGCTGCCGACGCGGCCAAGGCCCGTGGTGGGGTGATGGGCGCCCTCCAGCGCGGCGCATGCGCTGCCGCTGCTGCCTTCACCTTCGGCAGGCTCTACCTTCTGCCAGTCAAACGCCATGCGCTGCCCGAGCAGGTGCGCATGGCGCCTGCCTGGTAGCAGGCAGAGCGACATGCGGCAAACAACCCCACCAACCGTGCCGGCGGGATACCCATGAGCACTTGGCTGCTGCCCATCGTCTTCGGGATTTTCATCTGGTGGTTTTCCACCGGTCTCGTGCTGTTGCTGGACAACCTGCCGCGCACCACCTTCAAGCTCAGCGTGCCGATCGCTTCGGTCCTGGCACTGGCCGCGCTGGCGGGCCTTTCCCACACCGCCGGGCAGACCAGTGAGACTGCGGCCTACTGCGCTTTCACCTGTGCCCTGCTGGTCTGGGCATGGCATGAGCTGACCTTCCTCACCGGTTGGCTCACCGGCCCGCGCAAGGTGGCAGCAGTCCCTGGCGCCAAAGGCTGGCAGCGTTTTTCCCAGGCAGTCGCCGCCATCCTGTGGCACGAATTGGCCATCCTCGCGTCCGCCGTGGCGATCCTGGCGATCACCTGGGGTGAGCCCAACCAGGTCGGTACAGGCACCTTCCTGGTGCTGTGGATCATGCGCACCAGCGCCAAGCTCAACTTGTACCTGGGCGTGCGCAACCTCAGTGAAGAGTTTCTGCCGCCGCACCTGGTCTACATGGGCAGTTACTTCCGGCGCAGGCCGATGAACGCACTGCTGCCGTTCTCGATGCTTGGCGGCACGGTCGTGCTGGTCTGGTTGGTGACCGTGAGCCAGGGTGGCACGGCCGGTGAGCAGGTCGGTGCGTTGCTGGTCGCCACCATGCTGGCCATGGCAGTGCTGGAGCATGGCTTGCTGGTTCTGCCCCTGCCATCCACTGCGCTGTGGCGCTGGGCCATGCGCCGACCCGCCGAGCCCCCCTGCCCCGCTGCACCCACCCCCGAGAAACCAGAGCAAGCACTGAATGACAAGCTTTTTCACGCCCGTTGAATCCGTTGCCCGTGCCGGCCTGACTGGCCCGAGCCTGGCCGGCACGCCCCCGATTGCCGGCGCGCATGGTCAGCCACCCGTGGCGCTGGTGGTGGGCGCGGGCTTTGGCGGCCTGGCGGCGGCCATCCGCCTGTCGGTGATGGGCTACCAGGTGCAAGTCCTGGAGAAGCTCGACGCCCCAGGCGGCCGCGCCTATGTCCGCCACCAGGACGGTTTCTCCTTCGACGGCGGGCCCACGATCATCACCGTGCCGTTCATGTTCGAAGAGCTTTGGGCCCTGTGTGGCCGCAAGTTCCAGGACGACGTGGATCTGCGGCTGATGGACCCGTTCTACCGTGTCCGCTTCGACGACGGCACGCACTTCGACTACAGCGGTGACCCGCAGCGCATGCGGGCCGAAGTCGCCCGCATCTGCCCCGAAGACGCCGCTGGCTTCGACCGCTTTGTCGAAGAGTCCGACCTGTGCTATCGCCTTGGTTTCGAAGCGCTGGGCGCCAAGGCCTTTGACAGCGTCGGCGACTTGGTGGCCGCCATGCCTGCGATGGTGCGCATGCGGGCCTGGCGCACCATGCACGGGTTGGTGGCGAGCTACTTCAAGCATCCCAAGCTGCGCATGGCGATGAGCCTGCAGACGCTGCTGATCGGCGGCAACCCGTTTTCGGTCACCGGGGTCTACAGCCTGATCAACGCGCTGGAGCGTCGTTTCGGCGTGTACTCGGCCATCGGCGGCACAGGCGCGCTGGTGCGCGGCATGGTCAATCTGCTGGCAGAGCGCGGGGTGCCGCTTCGCTGCAACGCCGAAGTGCGCCGCGTGGTGGTCGAGAACGGCCGCGCCACCGGCGTTGAGCTTTCCGATGGCGAACGGCTGCATGCCGACATCGTGGTGTGCAACAGCGACACCGCCTGGACCTACAAGCACCTGGTGGCGCCGGAGCACCGCAAGCACTGGACAGACGATCGCATCGAGCGGGGCCGGTACTCCATGAGCCTGTTCGTCTGGTACTTCGGTACCGACAAGCAATACACCGACGTACCGCACCACACCATGCTGCTGGGTCCGCGCTATGAAGGCTTGTTGACGGATATTTTCAAGCACAAGAAGCTGACCGACGATTTCAGCCTGTACCTGCACCGGCCCACGGCCACCGATCCTTCAGTGGCGCCGGCCGGGTGCGACGCGTTCTACGTGCTGTCGCCGGTGCCGCATCTGGACAGCGGTACCGATTGGCCTGCCAAGGCCGAGGCCTATCGCGAAGCGGTGGCGAAACGCCTCGAAGAGACTCTCTTGCCCGGCCTGCGCCAGCATGTGATCAGCTCGCATGTGATGACGCCGCTGGACTTCCAGGACCGGCTCTTGTCGTTCAAGGGCGCTGCGTTCGGGTTGGAGCCGCTGCTGCTGCAGAGCGCCTGGTTCCGGCCGCACAACCGCAGTGAAGACGTGGCGGGGCTGTACATGGTGGGCGCCAGCACCCATCCCGGCGCAGGTGTGCCGGGGGTGCTGATGTCGGCCAAAGCCCTGCAGACCGTGGTACCCCAAGTGGAAAGGGTTCCCCATGCCTGAAATCGCCGCCGCTGCGAAGGTGCGCTCCAGCGCGCTGGACATGCAGACCTGCCAGACCTTGATGCGGGGCGGGTCCAAGACCTTTTTTGCAGCTTCGCGGCTGTTGCCCGGCCGGGTGCGTGCGCCGGCAATCGCCCTTTACGCGTTCTGCCGCGTGGCTGATGACGCCATCGATCTGAGCAGCGACCGTGATTGCGCGCTGGCCGGCTTGGTGTCGCGGCTGGACGCCATCTACGCCGGCGAGCCACACGACCATGAAAGCGACCGGGCGCTGGCCGAGGTGGTGCGGCAGTTCCAACTGCCCAAGGCCTTGCTGTTGGCCTTGCTGGAGGGCTTTGCCTGGGACGCGGAAGGCCGCCGCTACGAGACACTGGACGACGTGCAGGCTTACGCCGCCCGGGTGGCTGGCAGCGTGGGCGCGATGATGGCCGTGGTGATGCAAGCCCGCGACGAACAAGCCATGGCGCGGGCCTGCGACCTGGGTGTGGCAATGCAGTTGACCAACATTGCCCGGGATGTGGGTGAAGATGCCCGCTGTGGCCGGCTCTACCTGCCGCTGCAGTGGCTGCGCGAAGCCGGTATCGACCCTGACGCCTGGCTGCAGCGGCCGGTGTTCGACCAGCGTCTGGCTGAGGTCGTGGCACGCCTGCTGCAAACTGCCGATGCGCTGTACCGCCGCTCCGAGCACGGCATTGCCTATCTGCCGCGAGACTGCCGGCCCGCCATCCATGCGGCGCGGCTGGTGTATGCAGAGATCGGCCGGGCACTGGAGCAGTTGGGCCTGGACTCGGTGAACCACCGTGCGGTGGTTCCGGGGCGCCGCAAGCTCGTCCTGCTGGCCCGGGCCAGCAGCGCTGCCTTGCTGGCGCCAGCCGATCCCACGGTGTGCGCGCCGGCATTGGCCGCCACACAATTCCTGGTCAGCGCGGGTGTTCTGCCTGGTGCAATCGGGCTGAGCGTGCGCAGTTTTGCAGCGCGCATGTGCCGGGCAGGCGATCTGTTCGTCCGCCTTGTCGGGCAAGAGCACCTGCGCAATGCGCCGCACATGCCGCACATGCCGCATCCTTCCACCAACGCCCATTGAGCCTGTGGCCATGGCTCGGGCCGTGGTCAGGGTTCAGCCAACTGGAGGCCGATGTCTGAACTGATGGCCGTCAAGGTGCTGGGCTTGCTGGCAGCGTTGGTTCTGTTCGCCTGGTGGCAACTGCGTGATCTGGCGCAGACCGGTGGTGCTTCGGCGCTGGCGGGGCAGGTGGTGCTGGTCACGGGTGCTGCCTCAGGGATCGGAGCCGCCGGCGTGCGCGAACTGCTGCGCCTGGGCGCCCACCCGGTTCTGGTCGATTGCGATGCCGAGCCCCTGGCCGCCCTGGCCCATGCACTGGAGGTCGAAGGCCGGCCCGGCGCCGTCGGCGCTGCTGCCGGCACGATGCCCGATCCATCCTTGCTGTGGGTGGTGGCCGACGTGACCGTGCAGTCGCAATGCGAGGCCGCCGTGGCCGCCGCCGTGGCCCGGTTCGGCCGCGTGGATGTGGTGTGGGCCAATGCGGGCCTGGCCGCCTTCGGGCCGCTGGCGCTGATCGAGCCGCAGGCCTGGCAGCGCTGCATCGAGGTCAATGTGCTGGGCGTGTTCCATACCGTGCGCGCCGCTCTGCCCGAAGTGATGCGCCAGCGTGGCCAGGTGCTGGTGTCGGCCTCGGTGGCCAGTTTTGCGCACCCGCCGATGCTGTCGGCCTATGCCGCGTCCAAGGCAGCAGAGGAGGCGATGTGCAATGCATGGCGCATCGAGCTCGCGGCCCATGGCGTGAACGTGTGCGCCCTGCATGCGTCCTGGGTACGCACCCCGCTGATGGACGAAGGTGCCTTGCATCCGGCGTTTGCCCGGCTGCGCGCCACGATGCCGCAGGCCATGAACCAGGCGATGGCGCCCGAGGCCGCCGCCCGGCTGATCATGCAGGGGTTGGCCGCGCGGCGCAGCCGCATCTGGGTGCCTGGCTGGGTGCGCTGGCTGTACCTGGGGCGCGCCTTGCTGCACACCGCTGTGGCCGAGCGCACATTGCGCAAGGCGGCGCCTGAACTGGAGGCGCTCTACCAGCAGGTGCTTGCCGAAAGCGGCCCGGCGGCTTCGTCGGCCGGCCCGCGCGAACTGGCGCGCAGCCACGTGCGCGGCGCCGACGATCGGGCTTGAGCGGCGGGTCTGGGGGCGCTCTCAGTTGCCCATCAGCCGTCGATCAGCCGTCGATCAGCCGTCCCTCAGCTGTTCATCGGCTGGCCCAGCAACTCCAGATAGGCGTGCTCCAGCGTCACCGGCTGCAGGCTCACCGAGCTGACCTCGCCGCCATCGAGGGCCTGCACCACGTCGCGCAGCGTGCCGGCCTGCGGCAGCAGGCACAGCAGTTGTCCTGCGTGGGGGCGCACCGCCCAGCCCAGCGCCTGCGCGCGGCGGGTGGTGGCGGCTTCGTCCCGGGTCTGCAGCACGGCCACCGCCTGTGCGGGCACGCGGGCCAGCAGCTCGGGCACGCTGCCCACCGCAGCCACGCGCCCGTTGCGCATCAGGGCGACGCGGCTGCACAGGCGCTCTGCTTCCTGCGTCTGGTGGGTGGTGAGCACGATGGTCATGCCGCCGTCGCGCAGTTCCTCGATCAGGCCCCACAGTGCCAGACGGGCCTGCACGTCCACCGCAGCGGTGGGTTCGTCCAGCACCAGCAGTTGCGGGCCGTGCACCAGGGCCACGGCCAGGTTCAGGCGCTGTTGCCAGCCGCCCGAGAGGCGGCCGACGCGCGTCGCGGCATGGGCCGTCAGCTCGAAGCGCTGCATCAGTTCGTCCACCCGCCGGCGGCGCTGGCGTGCATCGAGGCCATACAGGCGGGCGAAAAAGTCCAGGTTCTCGGCCGGCAGCAGGTCGCGGTACAGCGCGCTGGCCTGCGGGCACAAGCCCACGCGCGCAGCGCTGCGCGCCGACACCGGTTCGCCGTCGATCCGCACCTGGCCGGCGTCGGCGTCGAGCAGGCCGCAGACGATGTTCAGCGTGGTCGACTTGCCGCAGCCGTTGGGCCCCAGCAGGCCGACGATCTCGCCGTGCGCCACCTGCAGGTCCAGGCCGTCGAGCACGGTCTGGCTGCCGAAGCGCTTGTGCAGGCCGGTGATGTCGAGCAGGTTCACGCGCTCTTCTCAAGCCGCAGCAAGTGCCGGTACGACGACACGCCCAGGCCCAGCGCCAGGCCGCAGAACACCACCAGGAAGGCCAGCTCGCTGCGCAGATCGGCCAGGCCTGCGCCTTGCGCGGCCACCGCCTTGAGCGCCTCGTTCATGTACAGGATGGGGTTCAGGTGGGCCACGGTCTGCATCGCCTCGGGCATCAGCACCAGCGGAAAGAAGGTGCCGCCCAGCACCAGCAACGGCACGCCGAAGGCCGACAGCGCCACCACCACTTCCTCGGACCGGCGCGCAAAACGCGCCCCGAAGAAGAAGCCCAGGCCGACGTAGGCAAACACCGACAGGGTGATGATCACTGCGCCCAGCGCGATGCTGCCGTGGTAACGCGCGCCGATGGCATAGGCAATGGCATACAGCATCACCACCTGCATCAGGGCCAGTGCCGACTGCGCCAGCACCACACCCAGAAAATAGGCCAGCGGCTGCAGCGGCGACGCCAGCAAGCGGCGCAGGGTGCGCCGCTCGCGTTCGGCCACCAGGATGGCGACCGTGCCGCCCAGGCAGCTGAAGAACAGCGCCGCCCCCATCAGCACGCCCGCCGCCATCGCGTCCAGGCCAGCGCGCATGCTGTCGTTGTGCGCGTAGACCAGGCCGAACAGCAGCATCATCAGCGCCGGGAACAGGGCCCAGAAGATCAGCCCGCGCCCTTGGCGCCATTGCTCCAGCCAGATGCGCTGCGCCACGGCAAGGGTCTGGTCCAGCAGCGTGGCGAACATGCGAGGGCGGCGGAGCCGGTCATTGGGGTGCGAGATGCTAAGCGAGACGGCCGCATCCCACCGCACGGTCAGGCCCCGGTACGCGGCAAGGCCGCCGACACGGTTGCGCCCCTTCACCGCGACAGCCGCTGCGCGCCCGCAACGCCGGGCCCGGGCGGCGTGCTTGCGGTGGTCAGCGCCGCCTACCCGCCAGGGGCCTTCTGCTGCCCGCGTTCCCGGCGCGCCTCGATCACGCGCGCCGACAGCGCGTCTCCAGGTCTGAGAGCCTGAGAGTCTTTCGTTCACGCCCGCTCATCACGCCAAAGTGCCCCCGCTCGTCGTTGCAAATGCTCGCCATAGCCCGGGCTATGGCTGCGCTTTGCGCCTAGATCGGGTGCCCTTTGACGCGCTGCTCGGGC
>JBBRVT010000022.1:0-20857 GCA_038246615.1 Burkholderiales bacterium | reverse complement strand
CGCTGCTGGGTCGTCACCGGCCATGGCGCCGAAACAGTGGAGTCTGCCATTGCCGGCAGCGGCGCGCAGGCGGTGCGGCAGATGCCGCAGCGCGGCACCGGCCATGCGGTGCAGCAGGTGGTGCCGCACCTGGCCGGTGCGAATGTGCCCGGCAGCACCACGCTGATCCTCAACGGCGACGTGCCGCTGATCGCCGCCGGCACTGCGCGCGCCCTGGCCGATGCCTGCGGCGGCGAGCGCCTGGCGTTGCTGACCATCGTGCTGCCCGACGCCACCGGCTATGGCCGCATCGTGCGGCAGGCGGGCGCAGCCGACGGCGCCGTGCTCGGCATCGTCGAGCACAAGGACGCCAGCCCGGCGCAGCGCCAGATCCGCGAGGTCTACACCGGCATGATGGCCGCGCCGACCGCGCTGCTGCGGCGCTGGGTGATGGCGCTGACCGACGACAACGCCCAGCGCGAGTTCTACCTGACCGACATCGTGGCGATGGCAGTGGCCGAAGGCGTGCCGGTGGTGGCCAGCCAGGCTGCCGACGAGACCGAGGTGCTGGGCGTCAACAGCCCGCTGCAGCTGGCCGACCTGGAGCGCCGCTACCAGCGCCGCCAGGCCGACGCCCTGCTGGAGGCCGGCGTGCGGCTGGCCGACCCGGCGCGCTTCGACCTGCGCGGCACGCTGGCCACCGGCACCGATGTCGACATCGACGTGGGCTGCATCTTCGAGGGTGCGGTGACGCTGGGCGACGACGTGCGCATCGGCGCGCACTGCGTCATCCGCGATGCGGTGATCGGCAACGGGTCCGTCGTCCACCCCTTCACCCACATCGACGGCGCCAGCGTGGGCGCGGGCGCGCTGATCGGCCCCTACGCCCGGCTGCGCCCCGGCGCCGAGCTGGCCGACGAGGTGCACATCGGCAACTTCGTCGAGGTGAAGAACAGCACGCTGGCCCGGGGCGCCAAGGCCAATCACCTGGCCTACCTGGGCGACGCCACCGTGGGCGAGCGGGTCAACTACGGCGCCGGCAGCATCACCGCCAACTACGACGGCGCCAACAAGCACCGCACGGTGATCGGCGACGACGTGCACATCGGCAGCAACTGCGTGCTGGTCGCGCCGGTCACCATCGGCGCCGGCGGCACCGTGGGCGGCGGCAGCACCATCAGCAAGAACACGCCCGCCGGCCAGCTGACGGTGGCACGCGGCAAGCAGGTGTCGATCCCGGGCTGGACGCGGCCGGTCAAGCCCAAGGGCTGATCAGCCGCCGTCCTGGCGACCATTCGGGCCGCCAGTCTGGCCGCCAGTCTGGCCGGCATTCGGGCCGGCAGTCGGGCCGCCATCCTGGCGCGCCATCAGCTCGGCCGCCAGGCACAGGTCGTCCCAGGCCTTGGCCTTGTCGGCCGGCTGGCGCAGCAGGTAGGCCGGGTGGTAGGTGACGACCAGCGGCACGCCGTGCCAGTGGTGCACCGTGCCGCGCAGCTTGCCGATCGGCGCGTCGGTGTCGAGCAGCGACTGCACCGCGAAGCGGCCCATCGCCAGGATCACCCGCGGCTGCACCAGCGCCACCTGGCGCTGCAGGAAGGGCCGGCAGGCGGCCAGCTCCTCGGGCGTGGGGTTGCGGTTGCGCGGCGGCCGGCACTTCAGCGTGTTGGCGATGAAGACCTGCTGCGCCGGCGCGCCGTCGCCCCGGCCCAGGCCCACCGCGGCCAGCATGCGGTCGAGCAGCTGGCCGGCGGCGCCGACGAAGGGCTCGCCCTGCGCGTCCTCCTGCTCGCCCGGGGCCTCGCCCACCACCATGCAGTGCGCCCGCGCATGGCCCACGCCGAACACCGTCTGCCGCCTGCTGTCGCACAGGCCGCAGGCGCGGCAGCCGGCCACGGCAGCGCGCAGGGCCGGCCAGTCCAGGCTGTCGGTGGGGGATGGGCTGTGCGCGGTGGCTGCGGTTGCTGCGGCAGCTGCGGGCTGGACGGCCATCGGCGCGGGTGTGCCCGGTGCCACGGCCGCCGGGGTCGGGGTCGGTGCGGCCATCGGCGCTGCGGCCGCTGCTGTGGCTGCTGTGGCTGCTGTGACCGCTGCTGTGGCCGCTGCTGTGGTTGCTGTGGCCACTGCGGCCACTGGGGCCGTGGCGCCCGCGTCCGGCATCGGCGCAGGCAGCGCCCCGGGCGGCGCCCACAGCCGCAGGCCCATCGCCTGCAGCAGGGTCTGCTGGCGCTCAGTCCAGCGCATGGTCCGCATCCCCCTGGCCAGGCTGCAAGGCCAGCCGCATCACCAACGCGTCTTCGCGCTGCTGCTGGTGGTCGGGGTAGTAGCCGGGTCGCTGCGCCACCGCCTCGAAGCCGGCTGCGGCATACAGCGCGCGGCCGGCGGCATTGCTCTGCCGCACCTCCAGCCACAGCGCGGCGTCACCACGTGCGCGCGCCCAGCCGGCCAGCGCCAGCAGCAGCGCTCGGCCGTGGCCGCGGCGCTGCAATGGCGGCGCCACCGTCAGGTTCAGCAGATGGGTTTCCCGGTAGCCGGGCTGGGCCACGCAGTAGGCCACCAGCTGCTGCTGGCCGTCATGCCGCACCCAGGCCTGGTAGCCGGCGGCCAGTGAATCGATGAAATTGCCCTGCGACCACGGGAAGCTGTAAGCCGCGACCTCCAGCGCCAGCACCTCCGGCAGATCGCCGGCGGCCATCGCCCGGTGCCAGGCGGGCAGCGTCACGGCGCGGCCCCGGCGCTGCGCAGCGCCAGGCGCTCGGCGGTGGTCTGGGCCACCTTGTCGCGCAGGTACAGCGGCAGCGCCGCGTCGGCCGCCACCATCGCCCCGGCGGCCCAGGCGGCCTCGGCCAGGCGCAGCAGCGCGGCGGCGCGGTCGTGGGTGTGCGGCCACAGCCCTGCGCTGCCCCAGGGCAGGCGGTCGGTGAATGCGTCGATGGCGCTGCCGGCCACGCAGCGCGGCGGCGCAGCGTGCCAGGCATCGGCCAGCGCGCCCAGGGTGTAGAGCTGCGGCGCCAGCAGCGGCGCCCAGCCGCCGGGGCCGTGGTGGTAGGCGGCGGCGTAGACCTCGTCCATGCGGGCGTCCATCGCCACCCACCAGGGGCCGTCGCGCTCGGCAGGGTCGGCCTGCAGGCGGGCGTCGTCGGCCACGATCAGCAGGCTGTCGATCGGCAGCACCGGCGTGTCGTGCGCGAAGGCCAGGCCCTGGGCCACGGCGCAGGCGGTGCGCAGCCCGGTGAAGGCACCCGGCCCCTGGCCGAAGGCCACCGCCTGCACCTGCGGCATCGCCAGCCGCGCACCGTGCAGCAGGCCCATCAGCAGCGGGATCAGCCGGGCCGAGGCCAGCGCGCCGCCGGGCTCGTTGACGGCCAGCCGAATGCCGGGCGCCAGCAAGCCGACGGCGAGCCGGTCGGTGGCGGTGTCCAGGGCGAGCAGGGTGGGCGTCGGCATGCGGGAAGTCATGCGGGAAGCGTGTGGGGTGGCGGGGCTTCGCCGCGCAGCGCCCGGCCAGGCCCGCCGCAGCGTCAGAACGGGTTGTTGACCGCGCGCGACACCGCCTGCGTGCCGATGAAGGTGTGGGCGACCGGGCCGAAATGGCGGTCGCTGGCCCACAGGTGGGTGTTGGGGGCCAGGTTGACGGCAGGCGCCGTGGCGCCCGTCACCACCAGGCAGCCCTGCGGCAGGCTGGCCAAGGTGCAGACGCCCGTCTTGACGTTGGCCGGGCTGGTGAGGTAGCTGGTCGGGAACCGCTCCATGGCCGCGATCACGTCGTCGGCCAGCACCAGGCCGTAGTTGCGGCCGTCGAAGTCGGTGGCATCGATACCCAGCCGCAGCGCCGCGTTGTACTCGGTGGACCAGGTCGACATCAGCGTGTCGGCACCGGGGTCGGTCGTCGCGGCCTGGAGGGCGTAGGGGCTCTTGCCCATGTCGGGGATGGTGACCACCAGGGCCCGGGCACCGCTGCCCAGGATGCGGTTGATCTGCGTGGCCGCCACACGGCCGCGGCGGATGGCCTCGGCGGTGGCCTGCGCGGCGGTCAGCGTGCCCGCCAGTTTCTGCCCGTACAGGTCGATGATGTCGTTGGCGCCGATCATCACCAGCACCATGTCGGTGTTGCCCACGCTGCCGGCGGCCGTCAGCTGCGCCTGCAGTCCGGTGGTGGCGTCGTCGACCTTGGCGCCCAGCCTGGCCTGGATGAAGGCCCTGGGCGTGGCCGCCGTGGGGTTGCAGGCGGCGAACACCATGCCGTAATGCCTGGCCACCTGCTGGGCGACGGTCGGCTGCAGCAGGCATTTGCCGGCGGTGGTGCCGCTGCGGTCGTTGACGCTGTACTTGAAGCCGTCGGCGCTGCCGTCGTCGATGACCATGCTGGCCTCGTCGCCCAGCACCAGCAGGCGGGCCGGCACGAAGGCCTGCACCTGGGAGGTGCCGCCGCCGCAGGCCGACAGCAGGGCGGCCGCTGCCACCAGCGGTGCCAGCACGCGCGCGCCGTGGCGGCGCAGATCACGAAGAAGGGTCATCAACAGTCCATCAGCAGGGCAAGAGGGGTCGGCTTGGTCAGGCATGGGCGGCGCGGCGCAGCCGGTCCAGCACGCCTTCCCAGGCCGGCGCGTCGGGTGGCTGCTCCACCCAGATCTCGGCCGCGCCGTCGTCGTCCAGGCGGCGCAGCGCCGCAAACAGGTCATGCGCCGCAGCCGCCGGGTCGTCCGGCAACCGCCGCCAAAGGAAGCTGCCTGGGGCAGCCACCGGCCGCCGCGAATATACCGCCAGCCCCGCCGGCCACGTTGCCGGCTTGTCAAGCGCGGTGGCCAGAGCTGCAGCGCTCAGCAGCCGCAGCCGCGCCCGTGGCGCATAGTGCGAGGCCAGCGTGCCCGGGGCGCGTGGCGCACCGGCATCGGCCGCCAGCAGGGGCTCGCCCAATGCCGCCTCCAGGGCAGTGCGGGTGAGCAGGCCCGGGCGCAGCAACACCGGGCGGCTGCGGCTGCAGTCGACGATGGCCGATTCGATGCCCACCGCGCAGCCGCCGCCGTCGAGCACCAGCAGCCCGGGCCCGAACTCACCGGCCACATGTGCGGCGGTGGTCGGGCTGACGCGGCCGAAGCGGTTGGCGCTGGGCGCGGCCACGCCCGGCACGCCCAGGGCCGCAGCGCGCTGCAGCAGCCCCTGGGCCACCGGGTGCGACGGGCACCGCAGGCCGATGCTGGTCTGCCCGGCAGCGGCAGCAGCTGCCACGCCGGCGCGCCGCGGCACGATCACCGTCACCGGCCCGGGCCAGAACGCTGCGGCCAGGCGCCGGGCGGCCGGTGGCAGCTGGCTGGCGAAGGCTTCAGCCTGCGCCAGCGCGGCCACATGCACGATCAGCGGGTGGTCGGCCGGCCGGCCCTTGGCGCGGAAGATGGCGGCGACGGCCTGGTCGTCGTCGGCACGCGCGCCCAGGCCGTACACCGTCTCGGTGGGCAGGCCCACCAGGCCACCGGCGGCCAGGCACTGCGCGGCAGCGGCCAGCGCCGCCGGGTCGTCACCGGCCAGGATCGGCATGGGGCGCTGTCAGAACGCCGGCAGGCCCAGCAGCGCGGCCGCCTGCAGCGCGGTGGCGCGGGCGGCGGCCGGCGTGGCGGCGGTGATCGTCAGATGGCCCATCTTGCGGCCGGGGCGGGCGCTGGTCTTGCCGTACAGGTGCAGGTGCGTGCCAGGCAGCGCCAGCACGGCGGCCCAGGGCGGGCTACGCTCGGTGCCGTCGGCGTCCAGCCACAGCTCGCCAAGCAGGTTGAGCATCACTGCGGCCGAATGCTGGCGCGGCGCCACCAGCGGCAGGCCGCACAGGGTGCGCACCTGCAGCTGGAACTGGCTCAGGTCGGCGCCGTCGATCGACCAGTGGCCGGAGTTGTGCGGCCGTGGCGCCATCTCGTTGGCCACCAGCCGGCCCGCCACGCCGGGCATGTCGGCGGCCAGCACGAAGAACTCGACACACAGCACACCCACATAGCCCAGGTCGGTGGCCAGTTGGGTGGCGGCCGCTGCGGCCTGGGCCTGCAGGGCCGGGCTGGCGTCCGGTGCCGGCACCTGGGTCACGGCGAGGATACCGCCACGGTGCAGGTTCTGCTGCACCGGCAGCTGCACCACATCGCCGCTGGCGCCGCGGGCCACCACCACGCTGAGCTCCAGCGCCAGCGGCAGCTGCTGCTCCAGCAGGCAGGGCACCTGGCCCAGCCGGTGCCAGGCGGCGGCCAGCGCGGCGCGGTCGGCCACCACCGCCTGGCCCTTGCCGTCGTAGCCCAGCCGCGCGGTCTTGAGGATGCCCGGCAGCAGCGCATCGGGCACGGCTGCCAGCCGCTCGGGCGTGTCGACCAACGCGCAGGGCGCGCAGGCGACGCCGCTGCGGCGGAACTGCGCCTTCTCGGCCGCACGGTCCTGGCAGACCGCCACGGCGTCGGCGCTGGGCGCCACTGGCCGGTGCGCGCCCAGCGTGACCAGCGCGCCGGCCGGGACATTCTCGAACTCGGTGGTGATGGCCGCGCTGCGCTGCATCAGCTGCGCCAGGCCGTGCTCGTCGAGGTAGCCGGTCTCGATGTGGTGGTGCGCCACCAGCCCGGCGGGCGAGGTGGCGTCGGCATCGAGCACCGCCGTGAAGTAGCCCATGGCCTGGGCCGCCTGCACGAACATGCGGCCGAGCTGGCCGCCGCCCATCACGCCGAGTGTGGCGCCGGGGAGGATCGGTCGCAGATTCATGTCAGTTCAGCGCTCATGGCCTCGGCGGCGGCGGTCTGGCGGGCGCGGAAGGCGTCGAGCCGGGCGCGCAGTACGGGGTTGCCGGTCGCCAGCATGGCCACGGCGAAGAGCGCGGCATTGGCGGCGCCGGCCGTGCCGATGGCAAACGTGGCCACCGGGATGCCCTTGGGCATCTGCACGATCGAGTGCAGCGAATCGACGCCCGACAGCGCGCGCGACTGCACCGGCACGCCCAGCACCGGCACCGTGGTCTTGGCTGCCAGCATGCCCGGCAGGTGGGCTGCGCCGCCGGCGCCGGCGATGATGGCCACCAGGCCGCGGCCGGCCGCCGCCTCGGCGTAGGCGAACATCGCGTCGGGCATGCGGTGGGCCGACACCACCCGGCATTCATGGGGCACGCCAAACTCGGCGAGAATCTGGGCTGCCTGCCGCATCGTTTCCCAGTCGCTGGACGAGCCCATCAGCACGCCGACCTGCACGCCGACCTGCACCCCGACCTGCCCGCCGACCTGCACGCCGACCTGCACGCCAGGTGCGCCATCGGCAGTCGGTGCGGGGTGGTCTGGTGGCTCGCCGAGCGGGCGGTTGTCGGGGCTTTGGTCCACGGCGGAAGGCGTCTGGGCGCCGGCAGGTGCAAAAGCATTGAATTGTAGGCGGCCGCCCTGATCTGCGGCCGCTTGCCTCCCACCACACTTTCCGGGCGCAGCCATGAGTGACATCACCATCCAGAATTTCGAAGCCGACCTGATCCAGGCCTCGATGCAGCAGCCGGTGCTGCTCGACATCTGGGCCCCCTGGTGCGGCCCGTGCCGCGCGCTGGGCCCGCTGCTCGAGAAGGTGGAGGTGGCCTACGCCGGCCGCTTCAAGCTGGCCAAGCTCAACAGCGACGACCAGCCGGAGATCTCCAGCCAGCTGAGCCAGGCCTTCGGCGTGCGCTCGATCCCGTTCTGCGTGCTGTTCAAGGACGGCCAGCCGGTGGACGGCTTCGTCGGCGCCATTCCCGAGGCGCAGATCCGAGAGTTCCTCGACCGCCACGTGCCCGGCGCCGAGGCGCTGGAGTCCGAGCAGGAGACCGTCGAGGCCGAGGTGCCGGAGGCCGAAGGCGACCTGGACGCAGCGGTGGCGCGGCTGCAGCAGGCGGTGGCGGTCGATCCGGCCAACGACGCCGCGCGCTGCGAGTACGTCAAGCTGCTGCTCGAAACCGGCCGCACCGCGCAGGCCCGCGCCGCCTGGGAGCCGGTGGCCAGCAAGGCCATGCTCGACGGCCGTATTGCCGCGCTCGGCCTGTGGCTCGATGCCTGCGAGAAAGCGCCCGCAGCGCGCAGCCCGCAGGCGCTGGAGGCGGCGATCGCCGCCAACCGGCGTGATTTCGACGCCCGCCATGAACTGTCGCAGCTGCTGCTGGCGGCGGGCCGCTTCACCGACGCGATGGACGCGCTGCTGGAGATCGTGATGCGCGACAAGGCCTGGAACAGCGAGCTGGCGCGCAAGACCTATGTGGCCATCCTCGAGCTGATGAGCAAGCCCGCACCCAAGGCGGCAGTTGGCACCGAAAAGGCCAAGGGCGCGCTGGAACTCACCGGCCATGCCACGGTCGCATCCAGCGACCCGGTCGTCGACCAGTACCGGCGCAAGCTCAGCATGGCCCTGTTCTGAGCGCTGCGGCAGCCCCGCTGCCGCACACGTGCTCCCACCTACAATCCGCAGTTCGACTGCGAGCCGACAGCGCGCGCCTTTCAAGGACTTTCGACGTGTTCATTTCCAACGCCTTTGCCCAGACCGCCCCAGCCGCTGCCACCGGCGGTGTCCAATCGATGTTCGGCTCGCTCGGCCAGTTGCTGCCGCTGGTGCTGATGTTCGTGGTGCTGTACTTCATCATGATCCGGCCACAGATGAAGCGCCAGAAGGAGCACAAGTCCATGATCGAAGCCCTGGCCAAGGGCGACGAGGTGGTGGTGGCCGGCGGCGTGATCGGCCGCGTGGCCAAGATGGGCGAAAGCATGCTCACGGTGGAAGTGGCCAGCGGTGTGGAGTTGCAGGTGCAGCGCGCCTCGGTGGTGCAGGTGTTGCCCAAGGGCACCTTCGGCAAGTGATCCGGCAGCAGGCCGCCGCGCCGAGGAACCCACGATGAACCGCTACCCCTGGTGGAAATACCTGATCCTCGGCATCGCGCTGCTGGTCGGCCTGGTCTACACGCTGCCCAACCTGTATGGCGAGGCGCCGGCGGTGCAGATATCCAGTGGCAAGGCCACGCTCAAGCTGGACGCCGGCCTGGTGCCGCGCATCGAGCAGGTGCTGGGCACGGCGGGCCTGCAGCCCGACTTCGTGCAGTTCGAGGGCAATTCGGTCAAGGCCCGTTTCACCAGCACCGACGACCAGATCAAGGCCAAGGACGCGATCACCCGGGCGCTGAACCCGGACGCAGCCAATCCGTCGTACATCATTGCGCTGAACCTGCTGTCGCGCTCGCCCAATTGGCTGACCAGCCTGCACGCGCTGCCGATGTACCTGGGCCTGGACCTGCGCGGCGGCGTGCACTTCCTGATGCAGGTCGACATGAAGGCGGCGCTGACCAAGAAGGCCGAGTCGGTCACCGGTGACATCCGCACGCTGCTGCGCGACAAGAACATCCGCCACGCCGGCGTCAGCCGTGACGGCGATTTGGTGGTGCTGCGTTTTCGCGACGCCGCCATGATGGCCCAGGCGCGCACACTGCTGGGCGAGCAGCTGCCCGACCTGGTGTGGACCGAGACAGCCGACGGCGCCGAGTTCCGCATGACCGGCGCGCTCAAGCCGGCTGCGGCCAAGGCGGTGCAGGACGGCGCCGTCAAGCAGAACATCACCACCCTGCACAACCGGGTGAACGAGCTGGGCGTGGCCGAGCCGGTGATCCAGCAGCAGGGCGCCGACCGGGTGGTGGTGCAGCTGCCCGGCGTGCAGGACACCGCCAAGGCCAAGGACATCATCGGCCGCACCGCCACGCTGGAGGTGCGCCTTGTCAACACCAGCACCGAGGCGCTGGCCTCGCTCAGCGGCGGCGCACCGGTGCCCTTCGGCAGCGAGCGTTACCTGGAGAAAGACGGCGCGCCGATCATCGTCTTCCGCCAGGTCATCCTCACCGGCGAGAACCTCACCGACGCGCAGCCCGGCTTTGCAGGCGACAACCAGGGCGAGCCGGCAGTGCACCTCACGCTCGACTCCAAGGGGTCGCGCATCTTCCGCGACGTCACGCGCGAGAACATCAACAAGCGCATGGCCATCATCCTGTTCGAGAAGGGCAAGGGCGAGGTGGTCACCGCGCCGGTGATCCGCTCGGAGATCGGTGGCGGCCGGGTGCAGATCAGCGGCCGCATGACCACCACCGAGGCCGCCGACACCGCGCTGCTGCTGCGCGCCGGCAGCCTGGCCGCGCCGATGGAAATCATCGAGGAACGCACGATCGGCCCGACGCTGGGCGCCGAGAACATCGCCAAGGGCTTTGCCAGCGTGGGCTACGGCTTCGCGGCGATCGCGGTGTTCATGTGCGCCTACTACCTGCTGTTCGGCGTGTTCTCCACCATCGCGCTGGCCTTCAACCTGCTGCTGTTGGTGGCGGTGCTGTCGATGCTGCAGGCCACGCTCACCCTGCCCGGCATGGCCGCCATCGCGCTGACGCTGGGCATGGCCATCGACGCCAACGTGCTGATCAACGAGCGCGTGCGTGAAGAGCTGCGTGGCGGCGCCAACCCGCAGGCGGCCATCAACATCGGCTACGAGAAGGCCTTTGCCACCATCCTGGACAGCAACATCACCACCCTGATCGCCGGCCTGGCGCTGCTGACCTTCGGCTCGGGTTTCGTCAAGGGCTTCGCGGTGGTGCACTGCCTGGGCATCCTCACCAGCATGTTCTCGGCGGTGATGTTCTCGCGCGGCCTGGTCAACCTCTGGTATGGCGGCCAGAAGCGCCTGAAGAGCGTGTCGATCGGCCAGGTGTGGCGGCCCGGCGGCGCCAAGGCGCCTGCGGTGATCGACGACGAGCCGGCCGCCAAGGCTTGAGCCTGCAAGCCTTTCGATCATGCCCGCTCAAAAAACTCTCAGCCTCTGACCGGGGCAGGCGCACACACCATGGAATTCTTCCGCATCCGCCGCGACATCCCGTTCATGCGGCATGCGCTGCTGTTGAACGCCATCTCGTTCGTCACCTTCGCGCTGGCGGTGTTTTTCCTCGTCACGCGGGGTCTGCACCTGTCGGTCGAGTTCACCGGCGGCACGGTGCTGGAGGTCGAGTACGCTCAGGCGGCCGACCTCGAGAAGACCCGCGCCACCGTCGAGGCCATGGGCTTCGGCGAGGTGCAGGTGCAGAACTTCGGCAATTCCCGCGATGTGCTGGTGCGCCTGCCGGTGCGCGCCAACTTCAAGCAGAGCGAGGTGGCCGGTCTGGTCTTCGACAAGCTGTGCAGCACCGAGGGTGGCCAGGTCAGCATCCAGGCCTTCATCACGCCGCAGGGCGAGCAGGGCAGCCGGCCGGTGTGCGACAAGGCCGGCAGCGAACCGGTGAAGCTGTCACGCACCGAATTCGTCGGCCCGGCGGTCGGCGACGAGCTGGCCAGCGACGGGCTGAAGGCGCTTGCCTTCGTGGTCATCGGCATCGTCGTCTACCTGGCGTTCCGCTTCGAATGGAAGTTCGGCGTGGCCGGCGTCATCGCCAACCTGCACGACGTGGTCATCATCCTGGGCTTCTTCGCCTTCTTCCAGTGGGAGTTCTCGCTGGCGGTGCTGGCGGCGGTGCTGGCGGTGCTGGGCTACTCGGTCAACGAATCGGTGGTGATCTTCGACCGGGTGCGCGAATCCTTCCGCAAGTACCGCAAGCTCAATACCCCGCAGGTGATCGACCACGCCATCACCAGCACCATCAGCCGCACCGTCATCACCCATGGATCCACCCAATTGATGGTGTTGTCGATGCTGCTGTTCGGCGGCCCGACCCTGCACTACTTTGCGGTGGCGCTCACCATCGGCATTCTTTTTGGGATCTACTCATCGGTGTTCGTGGCTGCGGCCATCGTGATGTGGCTGGGCGTCAAGCGCGAGGATCTGGTCAAGACCTCGGGCAAGGAACACGACCCCAACGATCCGAACGCCGGCGCCGTGATCTAGAACCGCACCCGCACCCGCACCCGCACCCGCACCCGGACCCGCACCCGCACCTGCAAACGCAGTACAGACCGACCTGACCGCATCCCATGGCGACCGCCGCAGACCCCGCCCAGATCGCCAGCCAGGCGCGGCGGCGGTATGTCGACATGCTGCTCAAGGGCCTGCCGGCCCTGGTGGCGCGGGTGGGCAATGGCGCGCGTGAACTGCTGGACAAGCCCACCGAGTACGCGCAGGCCCAGCGCCGCCGCGATCTGGTGCAGGCCCTGATCAAACTCTCCGGCGGCTGGCACGCAGCCATGTCGCAGGGCCTGCGCCATGTGCTGCAGCACGGCGTCACGGCGTCGCAGTCGGGTGACCTGCCCTTGCCGGGTGCGGGCGGTGGCTTGTCGCTGGTCGAGAACGACGTGATCGAGCGCGAGATCCTCACCTCGCGCCTGGCGCTGGCCATCATGGACCGCGCCGGCTGGGAGTTCACCGACCTGCGCTCGCGCATGGCCATGCTCGAGCGCCGCGGCGAGCTCGACACCCACGACATGCTGCGCGCCCACATCCTGGCGCGTGTGGTGCTGGACGCCTGGCGCAGCGCCGGCCTGGGCGCGGCCGACTGGCGCGAGGCCCAGCCGCTGCTGCACGAGGAGTTCGCCAGCCTGGCCCAGGAGGCCTACCACGAGACCAACCGCTGGCTGGTGGAGCACCGGGTGATGGCCGATGTGGATCTGCGGCCCTACATCCGCCGCACCGCCGACAGCCATGCCGGCCTGGCCGGCCACACCGCACAGGCGCCACTGCGCGGCGAGCCGCCGCGCGCACCCGCCGGGCGCGGCGGCCGCGACGAGCCGGAGGCGTCGGGCTTCGGTGCCACGGCAGCCGGCCAGGGCCTGGCGCCTCATTCGCCGTACACGACTGCTGCCTATCAGGGTAGCGGCTACGGCGGCGCTGGCGGCCACGCCTCGGCCGGCCACGCTGCCACTGGCCGGGGGCTGCCCGGCCGCGTCGCGGCCGGCCGAAGCGCGGCGCCGGCCCGCCCGCCCGCGCCTGGGCCGCATCCGCCGGCGGCCCCGCAGGCGTCGGCGTCGGTCGGTGAAGAAACCCGCATGATGACCCGCGCCGCACCGCTGGCGCGTGGCAGCGACCACGCCGAGGCGGTGCTGGGCCGGCTCAACCGCCTGGTGGGCCGCCACCTGCCCGGCTTTGCCGACACCACCCACGCCCGGCCGGTGACCGAGGCGTTGTCGCTGGCGATCAACAATGCGCAGCAACACCTGCGCCGCCGCCTGTCGCCGCCCACACCGGGCGCTGCGGGCGCCACGGTGGTCCATGGCGTCGCTGGCCAGGCCCAGGCGTTCACCGTGATGACCGGGCCGATGCTGCTGGAGGAATTGCAGCAGGGCAAGCAGGCGCTGAAGCAGGCCGCCACCACGCCAGCCGAGCGCGCCACCATCGAGATCGTGGCGATGATGTTCCAGAGCATCCTCACCGAAGACCGCATCCCGGCGGCGATGCGGGTGTGGTTTGCGCGGCTGCAGATGCCGGTACTGCGCGTGGCCGTCAGCGAGCCTGATTTCTTCGCCAACCTCGACCACCCGGCGCGCCGGCTGATCGACCGCATGGGCGCCTGCGTGATGGGCCTGGACAGCGCCAGCCGCAACGTGGGTGACGCGCTGGAAAGGGAGATCAAGCGGGTGGTGCAGGTGGTCGAGGCCTATCCCGACACCGGCCGGCGCGTGTTCCAGACCGTGCTCACCGAGTTCGAGAAGTTCCTGGAGCATTACTTCAAGAACGAGAACGAGGCCTCGCGCCGCGGTGTGTCGCTGGCCCAGCAGATCGAGCAACGCGAGACGCTGGCCATCCAGTACACCATCGAGCTGCGGCGCATGCTCAACGAGGTGCCGGTGCAGGAAGGCGTGCGCCAGTTCCTGTTCCAGGTCTGGGCCGACGTGCTGGCCACCAGCGCGGTGCGCTACGGCGGCCAGAGCGCCGAGACCAAGACCATGAAGCGTGCTGCGGCCGACCTGATCTGGTCGGCCAGCGCCAAGGTCACGCGCGAGGAACGCGCCGAAGTCATCCGCCGGTTGCCGCCGCTGCTCAAGCGCCTGCGTGAGGGCATGGCCTCGGCCAACATGGCCGCCGAACGGCAGGAAGAGCGCATCAACGCGCTGAACAACGCGCTGGCGGCGGCTTTCACCGCCAAGGCTGCGGTGATCCCGAACGACCGCCTGCAAGACCTGATGGAAAGGCTGGAGTCGATCGAGGAACTGCTGCCCGGCAGCGAGGACATCGAGATCGACGAGAGCCTGGTGCTCGACCTGTCGGGCCACGAGAGCAGCGAGCTCGAGGTGGTGGCCGACGGCGGCAGCCTGCCCACTGCAGCGATGATCGCCTGGGCGCGCGAATTGCTGGTGGGCAGCTGGTACACGCTGGAGTACCGCGGCCGGCACGAGACGGTGCAGCTCGCCTGGCACGGCATGCGCCGCCAGCTGTCGCTGTTCGTCACGCCGGCCGGGCGCTGCGTGCTGTTCCAGCAGCAACGGCTGGCTGCCTTCCTGCAAGCCGGGCTGCTGCTGCCGGCGCAGGACGAGGCTCTGACGGTGAAGGCCACGCGCAATGCGCTGGCCAAGCTGGACGCCGATCCTTCGCGCTTGATGAATTGACGGCACCGGCGGTGGCGGCCGCTGCCCACCATCGGCCGCCACCGCAGGCGCATGAGGAAACGCCGGGCCGCTCCCAAGTTTCCTCGTCCCCCCTCGGGGGGCCTGACGCGAAGCGGCAGGTCTGGGGGCGCTCTCAGTGGATCAGCCGCTCTTCCGGCGCAACGAACAACTCGTCGAGGATCAGCGCGTCGGGCTCCTCGCCCAGGCTCCAGAAGACCATCAGCACGATGACCTTCAGGTCTTCCAGCGCCACCGGGCAATCACCCACTGCGGTGGCGCGGTCGATCACCATCTCGCGCATGGCGGGCGGCAGCACGCCGGCAGATTCGAGGAAGCTGACGAAGCCGATGGAGTCTTCACCCAGCCGATCGATCTCGGCCGCCGAATACACCCGCAGGCTGTCTTCCGCCTGGTCGGCGGCGTAGGCCTGGGCGTTTTCGGCAAGGCCGTCCAGCCAAACCAGCGCGTCCTGGATCTCGTCGGTTTCGAAGCCGACGGCCGAGAGTTTGCGCGTCAACTGGTCGTGCTCAGGGCAGGCGTCCGGGCGCCAGTAGTTCTCGTAGAGATAGACCAACACTTCGAACATCGAGTCACTATACCCCAGGGGTTCGCGCTGAAAACCGGCGTTTCGCACGGCCTGGCCGGGCTGCCGTTCGCGCGCACGCGCCCACGTCTGCGGCGCGCCTCAAACCGGCTGCCGGCGCTGGTACAGGCCGCCCGGCAACCGCGCCACCCGGCCGTCGAGCTCCAGTGTCAGCAGGTGCGCCGACAGGCTGTGCGCCGGCCAGCCGCAGCGGTCGATCAGGGTGTCGAGCGACTGCGGGTCATGGCCCAGCGCGGCCAGCACCGGGTCGTCTGCATCGGGCGGCGGCGCGCTGGTGGCCGGGCCGGTGCGCAGCGGCAGCGGCGTGGGCTCCAGCGGCCCCAGTTCCTCGGCCACCCGCTCGGGTGACTCGACCAGGGCCGCACCCTGGCGGATCAGCACATGGCAGCCGGCCGACTGTGGCGCCAGGATCGAGCCGGGGATCGCCAGCACTTCGCGCCCCGCCTCCGACGCCAGCCGCGCGGTGATCAGCGAGCCCGAGCGCAGCGTGGCCTCGACCACCAGCGTGCCGCGCGACAGCCCGGCGATGATGCGGTTGCGTTGCGGGAAGTTGGCCGACAGCGGCGGCGTGCCCAGGCACAGTTCGCTGACGATCAGCCCGGTCTCGGCGATGCGGTGCGCCAGCGCTCGGTGGCTGGGCGGGTAGACACGGTCGATGCCGGTGCCCACCACGGCGATGGTGCGGCCGTGGGCGGACAACGCGCCTTCATGGGCTGCGCCGTCGACGCCGGCGGCCAGGCCGGAGACGATGGTCCAGCCCTGGGCGGCCAGCGTCTGGGCGAAGCGCTTTGCGTTGTCGCGCCCCTGGGCGGTGGGCCGGCGGCTGCCCACCACCGCCAGGCAGGGCGAGGACAGCAGCGCCGCATCACCCTGCAGGTACAGCAGCAGCGGCGGGTCGGCGCTGTGCAGCAGCGGCGCCGGATAGGCAGCGTCGCCCAGCACCAGCACGCCGCGCCCGGGCACGGCGCTGCGCCAGGCCAGCGTGGCGGCCAGCCGGTCGGCATGGCCGTCGGGCGGTGTGGCCAGGGCCAGCGCGGTGGGTGCGTCGACACAATCGCGCAGCGCCTGCACTGGCGCGCTGATCGCCGCCTGTGGCGACAGGAAGCGCGCCAGCAGCCGGCGTGCCGCCTCGCGGCCGACGCCTGGGCTGTGCAGCAGGTGCAGCCAGGCGCCGAGCTCGGCGTCGTCCAGCGTGGCAGCCTCCAACGCGACGGGCGGCATCGGCGCGCCGGGCTGGGTCAGGGCTCGCTGACCCGGTCGCCCGGGCGGATCGGGTCGAAGGCCGAGACGATCAGCGCGTAGGACACGCGGTCGAACACCCGGAACACGAACAGCAGCCCGCTGCGCTCGTCGGGCAGCTGGATGGGCTGCGGCTTGGCGCCGGTGCGGTCGGTGCCGGCCGCGCCGGCGCGCCACAGTGCCAGCACATGGCCACGCTCCAGGCCGTCGCGGCTGCCGCGGTTGATGGCGACGATCTGGTTCTGGCCGGCGGTCAGCGCCTCGCCGTAGACCGACACCACCCGGCCGTCCACCGGCTTGTCCGGCGGGTGCGGCACGTAGGCAGAGAAGTCGCGCGGCGGCACCGGCGCCAACCGGTCGCCCACGCCGGCTTCCTGCCGGGCGCTGGTCATCACGAAGGTGGACGGCACCGGCAGCCCGCTGACCGGCGCAGTGCCGTCGGCGCGCACAAAGTCAGCGGTGCCGATGTAGGCGGCCTCGTAGCCCAGCACCTCGTTGCTCAGCGGGTCGCGCAGCGGCTTGCTCTGGCGGAACAGCGTGAAGCTGCGGGCGCCGCCCAGATCGCCGCGCACATAGGCGGTCTCGCCGCGCGAGACCATCACCCGGCCTTCTTGCGTGGCGACGATGCGTGGCGCGGCAGCCAGCTCGTCCTGGCTCAGCACCACGGCTTCATTCAAAAAGGGCCCGATCAGCTGCAGCGGGATGGACGCGATGGCGCCGTTGTCCAGCAGCTGGCTGCGCACCCGCGGCGACAGCTTGACGGTGTTCGTCGGCGGCTGGCCGTCGGCTGCGCCGCCCATCACCAGGCGAGCGCGGTCGCCGTCCTTCACCAGCACCAGCACCTGGCCGGGGTAGATCAGGTGCGGGTTGCGGATCTCCTGCAGGTTCATGCCCCATAGCTCGGGCCAGCGCCACGGCGTCTTGAGGAACAGGCTGGCGATGGCCCAGAGGGTGTCGCCACGCTGCACGGTGTGCGACGTTGGCGCGTTGTCGGCCAGCACCGACAACGGCACACCGGTACCGGCCACCTGCTGCGCCGTGGCGCGCTGGGCCGCGGTGATCGGCAGGTTGGCCTGGGCCACCGCCGCCGTGGCCAGGCAGCCTGCCAGCAGGCCCAGGGCCAGGCCATGCCAGCGCCCGGTCAGCTTGACGGCCTGGCGGGCAAGGGGCGGCGGGCGTTGGGGCATGGGAACGGTCTCCGGAGTGGCCGGTGCCACAATCCGGCCCACCGGGGGCTCGGCGGCCTGTTTGGTGCACCGGCAGCATGCCTGGCCAGACGGCCAGGCGATGTTCATGCTACCTCGCAGACTCTGCCGGTAAACCCTTGATATCGCAACGAATTGCACCGCGCCTCGGGTCCGGCAACGGCCCGCGCCGCCGTGCCGGCGTTGCTTGACATCCACAGTGGCTGCCCCATCTGCGGGGTTGCACCATCGCGTCACCGCACCTGCTTGCCATGGCCTTGCTGAACATCCTCCGTTACCCCGACACCCGCCTGCACACCGTGGCCAAGCCCGTGGCCCAGGTGGACGAACGCATCCGCCAGTTGGCCGGCGACATGCTGGAGACCATGTATGCCGCCGACGGCGTGGGCCTGGCCGCCACCCAGGTGGACCAGCACATCTGCCTGCTGGTGATGGACACCTCGTCGGACCGCAGCCAGCCGCTGGTGCTGGTCAACCCCGAGATCACCGCCCACAGCGCCGAGATGAAGCTGGCCGAGGAGGGCTGCCTGTCGGTGCCCACCATCTACGACGAGGTGGAGCGCCATGCCCAGGTGACGGTGTGTGCGCTGGGCCGCGACGGCAAGCCCTTCGAGCTGACGGTGGACGGCCTGGCCGCCATCTGCGTGCAGCATGAGATGGACCACCTGCTGGGCAAGGTGTTCGTTGAATATCTCAGCCCGCTCAAGCGCGAGCGCATCAAGACCAAGATGATCAAGAAGACCCGGGACGAGCAAGGCCCGCGCCGCTGATGGCCCCTCCTCGACGCGCTTTCGGCGCCTGTCCACGGCCTGCCGGAGGCTGGCCGCCTCGCCAGGCGACCGGCCCTGCGCAGGCAGGCCCGTCCGTCCAGGCTCAGCCCCCAGGGGGGCTGAGCCAGCGGCCCGGTGAAGCCGGTTCTGTGGCGTCCGCCTGCTGCGTGCCTTCCATGGAGCGCTGAATGCGGATCTGTTTCGCGGGCACGCCTGAATTTGCCGCCACCGCGCTGGCCGCGCTGGTCGGCGCCGGCCACCAGGTGGCGCTGGTGCTCACCCAGCCCGACCGGCCGGCCGGCCGCGGCCTGAAATTGCAGCCGTCTCCGGTGAAGGCGCTGGCGCTGCAGCATGGCATCGCGTTGGCGCAGCCGCGCAGCCTGCGGCTGGACGGCAAGTTTCCCGACGATGCCGCTGCTGCCAGCGCCGTGCTGCGGGCTGCCGATGCCGAGCTGCTGGTGGTGGCAGCCTACGGCCTGATCCTGCCGCAGTGGGTGCTGGGCCTGCCGCCACGCGGCTGCCTGAACATCCACGGCTCGGTGCTGCCGCGCTGGCGCGGCGCGGCGCCGATCCACCGCGCCATCGAGGCGGGCGATGCGCGCACCGGCATCACGCTGATGCAGATGGACGCGGGGCTGGACACCGGCGAGATGTTGCTGGTGGCCGAGGAGCCCATCCACCCCGACGACACCACCGCCAGCCTGCACGACCGCCTGGCCGCGCTGGGCGCGCAGCTGGTGGTGCAGGGCCTGGCCGCGCCCGACGCACTGCGCCGCAGGCCGCAGCCGGCGGCGGGCGTCACCTATGCCCACAAGATCGACAAGGCCGAGGCGCCGATCGACTGGGCGCAACCGGCCGCAGCGATCGAACGCCGCGTGCGCGCCTTCGACCCGTTTCCCGGCGCCAGCTTCCAGCTCGACGGCGAGACGGTGAAGCTGTGGCGCGCCACGCTGCGCCCTGGCCTGGCGGGGACGCCCGGCCAGGTGCTGGCTGCCGGCGACGGCCGGCTCACCGTGGCCTGCGGTGACGGCGCGCTGGACCTGCTGCAACTGCAGCGCCCGGGCGGGCGGCGCACCGACGCCGGCGCCTTCCTGCAGGGCCGCCCCGGCCTGGCCGGCCGCAGCCTGGCCGGTTGAAGACCCCGGCTGCGGCCGCATCTGTCGGTGTTGGCGGCTGCCGCCGCACGAGAAGGGACACCCGACCATGTTCAACCTGATGAAGACCGCCGTGCTGATGGCCGCCATCACCGCGCTGTTCATGCTGCTGGGTCGCATGCTGGGCGGGCACGCCGGCATGCTGCTGGCGCTGGCGGTGGCGCTGGGCATGAACTTCTTCAGCTACTGGTTTTCCGACCAGATCGTGCTGAAGATGTACAAGGCGCGCGCGGTGGACGACAGCACCGCGCCGCAGTTCGTGGCCATGGTGCGTGAACTGGCGCAGAACGCCGGCCTGCCCATGCCCAAGGTCTACCTGATCGACGAGGACGCACCCAACGCCTTCGCCACCGGCCGCAACCCCGCGCATGCGGCAGTGGCGGCCACCACCGGCATCATCCGCGTGCTCACCGCGCGTGAGCTGCGCGGCGTGATGGCGCACGAGCTGGCGCATGTCAAGCACCGCGACATCCTGATCTCGACCATCAGCGCCACCATGGCAGGCGCCATCGGCATGCTGGCCAACTTCGCGATGGTGTTCGGCGGTCGCAGCAGCAATGGCCAGCGCAGCAACCCGATCGCCGCCATCGCGGTGGCCATGCTGGCGCCGATGGCGGCCGGCCTGATCCAGATGGCGATCAGCCGTGGGCGGGAGTTCGAGGCCGACCGTGGCGGCGCACAGATCTCGGGCGACCCGGCGGCGCTGGCGTCGGCACTGGAGAAGATCCACCGTTTCGCCCAGGGCCTGCCGATGGCAGCCGCCGAGCGCCACCCGGAGACGGCGCAGATGATGATCATGAACCCGCTGTCGCCCGGCGGCCTGCGCGGACTGTTCTCTACCCATCCGCCCACCGAGGAGCGCGTGGCCGCGCTGATGGCGATGGCTCAAGCCGGGGGGCCTGGCGGCCGATAAAGGCCGCATGCGCAGAATTTCCCTCCTGCTGTGTGCCCTGGGCATGGCCCTGGCCCTGTCCGGCTGCGACCAGCTGGGCATCGAGTCAACCGCCACCGTCAAGGCGCGGGTGGAGGCCGACGGCAAGGCCATCGGCGGCGCCTGCCGCCATGCGGCTCGCGCGATCGAGGACTGCTACACGCTCAACAAGAAGGCCGACAAGGCCGCCATCTTCGCCGGCTGGCGCGAGATGAGCGAGTACATGGCCGAGAACAAGCTCGAGCCGGTGGTGCCGGTCATCCCGCCCGAGCCGCCCAAGCCGCCGAAGGCGCCCAAGGTGGCGGCATCACAGGCCGAGGAGGGCTAGCGGTACTTTCGCAATCCGATCTCTGAGCAGACGCCTTGAGCTGCCCGCTAGGGTCCGCAGGTGTTGATTTTTCTATAGTTTTTCGTTCTCTCATGATATACATGAAGGAACATGCATATTTTCGAACGAGAAGTCGG
>JBBRVT010000021.1:0-20969 GCA_038246615.1 Burkholderiales bacterium | reverse complement strand
GCTGCGCGAGGGCGACGTGATCCTGACGCTTGACAACACCGAGATCGCCGACGTCAAGCAGTTCATGGCGGTGGCCGGCAAGGCCGAGAAGGCCCGCGCGGTCAGCGTGATGGTGCGCCGCGGCGAGTGGGTCAACTACTTGGTGATCCGACCTGGGCGCTGAACGATGCCGGTTCCAGCGGTCGGTTCAACCGGCTGGCGTTGCGGGTCTTTCCGCATGGTGGAAGCCAGGGCTGCCCAGCCCGGACCCATCGTGCAGATGGTCGTGCAACCGGGCTGACGGTATCGCCGGTATCGGGCGCATTTGAAGTTGGTGACTGCTAGCTTCAATGCGGCGAACCAGCGGATTGCAGTGCCTGCCGGATAGAATCTGGCGTTTCCAGCTCGGTTTTCAGCAATCAGTCGCCCGCTTGTTGTACGCTGCCAACAGGGTGTCAGCCGGCGCTGACGTCTGTGTACAAGCTGTTGACAACTTTGCCGTGTTGGCGGGTCGCAACGGCCGGACATGCAGCATTGGCGCGGCTTCCAGCCCGGACGTTTTGGCTACAATGAAGGCCCAACAAGCAGTTGCCAAACATTTGTTGGAAGGCGCGTCTCCATTTTGGACGTGCCTTTTTTTTATGTCGCGTGCGGGCTGAGGCAGCCCGCCGCCACGCCCTCGGCGAGCCGGGCTGCATGCCCCAAGGCCACGCTGCACCGGGCCCCAGATCGAACCCATGGACCACATCAGAAACTTCTCGATCATTGCCCACATCGACCACGGCAAGTCGACCCTGGCTGATCGATTGATCCACCGCTGCGGCGGCTTGACCGACCGCGAGATGGAAGCCCAGGTGCTCGACTCGATGGACATCGAGCGTGAACGCGGCATCACCATCAAGGCGCAGACGGCGTCGCTGCAGTACACCGCGCGCAACGGGCAGGTCTACAACCTGAACCTGATCGACACGCCCGGCCATGTCGACTTCAGTTACGAGGTGAGCCGGTCGCTCTCGGCCTGCGAAGGCGCACTGCTGGTGGTCGATGCCAGCCAGGGCGTCGAAGCTCAGACCGTGGCCAACTGCTACACCGCGCTGGACCTGGGCGTGGAAGTGGTGCCGGTGCTCAACAAGATGGATCTGCCCAACGCCGACCCGGAGAACGCCAGGTTCGAGATCGAGGATGTGATCGGCATCGATGCCGACGCCGCCATTCCCTGCTCGGCCAAGACCGGCATGGGCATCGACGAGATCCTCGAGGCGGTGATCACCCGCATGCCGCCGCCCAAGGGCGACGCCGATGGCCCGCCGCGGGCGATGATCGTCGACAGCTGGTTCGACAACTATGTCGGCGTGGTGATGCTGGTGCGGGTGGTCGACGGCGTGCTGAAGAAGGGCGACCGCATCCGCATGATGGCCACCAATGCGGTCTATCCGCTGGAGCAACTGGGCAAGTTCACGCCCAAGAGCGAGGCCTGCGACGCGCTGCGCGCCGGCGAGGTGGGCTTCCTGATCGCCGGCATCAAGGAACTGCAGGCCGCCAAGGTGGGCGACACCGTCACGCTCGAAAAGAAGCTGCCCAACAACGCCGGCCCGGCCGGTACGGCGCTGCCTGGCTTCAAGGAGATCCAGCCGCAGGTGTTCGCCGGCCTCTACCCCACCGAAGCCAGCGAGTACGACCAGCTGCGCGACGCACTGGAAAAGCTCAAGCTCAACGACAGCAGCCTGCGCTATGAACCCGAGGTGAGCCAGGCGCTGGGCTTCGGCTTCCGCTGCGGCTTCCTGGGCCTGCTGCACATGGAGATCGTGCAGGAGCGGCTGGAGCGCGAGTTCGACCAGGACCTGATCACCACCGCCCCCAGCGTGGTCTACCAGGTCGAGCTGAACGACGGCGAGGTGGTCGAGGTCGAGAACCCCAGCAAGATGCCCGACCTGGGCCGCACCAAGGAGATCCGCGAGCCGATCGTCACCGTGCACCTGTACATGCCGCAAGACTATGTGGGCCCGGTGATGACGCTGGCCAACCAGAAGCGCGGCGTGCAGCTGAACATGGCCTACCACGGCCGCCAGGTGATGCTGACCTACGACATGCCGCTGGCCGAGATCGTGCTGGACTTCTTCGACAAGTTGAAGAGCGTCAGCCGCGGCTACGCCAGCATGGACTACGAATTCAAGGAGTACCGCGCCGCCGACGTGGTGAAGGTCGATCTGCTGATCAACGGCGACCGCATCGACGCGCTGAGCATCATCGTGCACCGGGTGCAGAGCCAGTTTCGCGGCCGTGCGGTGGCGGCCAAGATGCGCGAGCAGATTCCGCGGCAGATGTACGACGTGGCCATCCAGGCGGCCATCGGCGCCAACATCATCGCGCGCGAGAACATCAAGGCGCTGCGCAAGAACGTGCTGGCAAAATGCTATGGCGGTGACATCAGCCGCAAGAAGAAGCTGCTCGAAAAGCAGAAGGCCGGCAAGAAGCGCATGAAGCAGATCGGCTCGGTCGAGGTGCCGCAAGAAGCCTTCCTCGCCATCTTGCAGGTCGAAGACTGATCCAACTCCCCCAAGAAGAACATCGCCCATGATGAGTGTCCTCACCGCCGTGTTGTACGGCGCCCTGCTGGCCTACGGCGCCGGCTGGTGGCTGGGTTACTGGATCGGCAATTTCTCGCTGCTGCTGTTCGTGCTGACGGTGGTCACGCTGGGCTACTGGCTGGCCGAACGTTTCAGGTTCGCGCCGGCCCGCCTGGCCGCTGCCGAGGCCCTGACCGCACAAGACACCCAGCGCCGTGCCGAGCTGGGCAAGATGGGCATCGCGCAGGTCGATGGCAACGTGGCCGCCGCGCGCGAGAAGCTGCTGATGCAGCCGTGGTGGCTGGACTGGACTGCCGGGCTGTTCCCGGTGATCCTGGCGGTGTTCCTGCTGCGCTCGTTCCTGTTCGAGCCGTTCAAGATTCCGTCGGGCTCGATGGTGCCCACGCTGCTGGTGGGCGACCTGATCCTGGTGAACAAATTCCACTACGGCGTGCGGCTGCCGGTGCTCAACATCAAGGTCATCCAGAACAACAACCCCAAGCGCGGCGATGTGATCGTCTTCCGTTATCCGGTCGACAAGCGGGTGGACTACATCAAGCGCGTGGTGGCCATCCCTGGTGACGAGGTCAGCTACACCAACCAGCAGCTGTCGATCAACGGCCAGCTGGTGCCGGTGCAGGCCCAGGGTGACTTCTACGACGAAGACAGCATGCGCTATGCGCCCCGGTTCACCGAGAAGCTGGCCGACGTGGCGCATGGCATCCTGGTCGATCCGAAGCGTGCGTCGATCTACCGGCCGATGGAGAGCTTCGTCCAGTTCCGCGACGACTGCCGCTACACCGCCGAAGGCGTGTCGTGCAAAGTGCCGGCCGGCCATTACTTCGTGATGGGTGACAACCGCGACAATTCACAGGACTCACGCTATTGGGGCTTCGTGCCCGACGAGAACATCGTCGGTCGCGCCTTCATGGTGTGGATGAACTTCGGCAACCTGCGCCGCATCGGCAGCTTCGACTGATGCAGCGCGCCACCCGGGGCACCATGCGCATGTCGACCCGCCTTCCTGCACCGGCCCCGCGCCGGGGCCTCACCCTGATCGGCCTGCTGGCCTGGGCCATCGTGGTGGGCTTCGTCGGCTACCTGCTGGTGCGCGTGGTGCCCACGGTGACCGAGTTCTACACCATCCAGGGTGTGGTCGACCGCATTGCGGCCAGCCCGGCCAACACCGTCTCGGAAATCCGCGGCGCCTTCGACAAGCAGCGCCAGATCGACGGCACCATCAGCTCGGTGCTGGGCAAGGAGCTCGACATCACCAAGGAGAACGACCGCGTGGTGATCAGCTTTGCCTACGAGAAGGAAATCGAGCTGTTCGGCCCGGTGTTCCTGCTGATCAAGTACGCTGGGCGATCGAAGTGAAGCGTGCCGGGCCGACCGGCCGCCCGGTTGGCCAACTGCCCTGACTGGAGCCATGGAATCCCGCCCTGACCACCGCCCGGATCCGCGCCTGGACGCCTTGCAGCAGCGGCTGGGGCACCGCTTTGTCGACACTGCGCTGTTGCAGCGTGCGCTCACCCACCGCAGTTTCGGCGCCGACCACAACGAGCGGCTCGAATTTCTGGGCGATGCGGTGCTGGCGATGGCGGTGTCGGCGCTGCTGTACGAGCGCTTTTCCGCGTCCGACGAAGGCGACCTGACCCGCGTGCGGGCCCATCTGGTGCGTGAGGACAGCCTGCACCGCGCTGCGCTGGTGCTGGGCCTGCCCGAGGTGCTGCGCCTGTCCGAGGGCGAAGCCCGTGGCGGCGGCGCGCAGCGCGCGTCGATCCTGGCCGACGCGGTGGAGGCTCTGCTCGGTGCGCTGTATCTGGACGGCGGGCTGCCTGCGGCCACCCGCCTGGTGCGCGCGCTGTTCGGCGAGCTGATCTCCAGCACCGAGGCCGACAGCTGGAGCAAGGACGCCAAGACCGAGCTGCAGGAATGGCTGCAGGCACGCCGGCTGGCCGTGCCCACCTACCGCATCCTGGTTACCCGCGGCCAGGCGCATGCCCAGACCTTCGAGGTCGAATGTGCCGTGCCCACACTGGGCCTGGCCGACCAGGGCGAAGGCCGCTCACGCCGCAGTGCCGAACAGGAGGCCGCCCGCCGCATGCTCGGCCGCTTGAAGGCCAGCGACAAGCCGGGCAGCCCCCTGCGGACTTGACGAGGAACCGACATCACTGACACCCCCGACTCCCCCGACACCTCCGGCCCGACCACCCGCTGTGGCCTGATCGCCATCGTCGGCCGCCCCAACGTGGGCAAGTCCACGCTGCTGAACGCGCTGGTGGGGCAGAAGATCAGCATCACCTCGCGCAAGGCGCAAACCACCCGCCACCGCATCACCGGCATCCGCACGCTGGGCGCCACGCAGTTCATCTTCGTCGACACGCCGGGCTTCCAGACCAAGGAAATTCGCGGCCGCACCGCGCTCAACCGCAACCTGAACCGCACCGTCACGTCGGTGCTGGGCGATGTGGATGTGGTGCTGTTCATGGTCGAGGCCGGCCGCTTCAGCCTGGACGATGCCAAGGTGCTGGCGCTGCTGCCGCCCGACAAGCCCAGCTTCCTGGTGGCCAACAAGCTCGACGTGGTGACCCGCCGCACCGACATCCTGCCCTGGCTCAAGGGCATGCAGGAGCGCCACCCGTTCACCGAATACGTGCCGATGTCGGCCACCAGGCCCAGCGACGTGGAGCGGCTGTTCAAGATCGTCGAGCCCTACCTGCCCGAGCAGGCCTGGCTGCACGAGGAAGACGCGCTGACCGACCGCAGCGACAAGTTCATGGCCGCCGAGCTGATCCGCGAGAAGCTCTTCCGCCTGACCGGCGACGAGCTGCCCTACAGCGCCACCGTGGTGATCGACAAGTACGAGGAAGAAGGCAATCTCCGCCGCATCGCCGCCACCATCGTTGTCGAGCGCGACGCCCACAAGGGCATGGTGATCGGCGACGGCGGTGAACGCCTCAAGCGCATCGGCAGCGAGACCCGTGTCGAGCTGGAGAAGCTCACCGGGAACAAGGTCTTCCTGGAGCTGTGGGTGAAGGTGCGCTCGGGCTGGGCCGACAGCGAGGAGCATCTGCGCTCTTACGGCTACGAGTGAGCCATGGCCGCAGCGCGCCATGCTCCACAGCCTGCGTTTGTCTTGCACCAGTGGGACTGGAGCGAGACCAGCCTGATCCTCGACCTGTTCACCCGTGACCAGGGCCGGCTGGCGGCGGTGGCCAAGGGTGCCAAGCGGCCGTATTCGCAGCTGCGACCGGTGCTGATGCCCTTTCAGCGCCTGCTGGTGCTGACTACCCGGCCCAAGACCGAAGAGAGCGCCGACATCCTGCTGCTGCGCTCGGCTGAATACGCCGGCGCCGGCGCCGCGCTGCCGCCGGCCAGGCTGTTCTCGGGCTTCTACCTCAACGAGCTGCTGATGAAGCTGCTGGCCCGCGGCGACCCGCACCCGGCGCTGTTCGACGCCTATGCCGACGCCCTGCAGGCGCTGGCGGTGGCGCCCGACGAAGCGCCGCTGCGCGCCTTCGAGTTGCTGCTGCTGCGCGAGACCGGCGTGCTGCCGGAATTGTCGCGCGTCACCACCACGCAAGAGGCGGTGCAACCGGGGCGCAGCTACCGGCTGAGCGGCGAGGGTGGGCTGCTCACCGCCGCCGACGAACCCGGCAGCCTGCCCGGCCCGCTGTGCATCGCGCTGCAGGCAGCGCTGGACAGCCACGACCGGGCGGCGCTGCGCCAGGCTTGCCAGGCGGCGCTGCCGGCATTGCGCGGCCAGCTGCGCGCGCTGCTTCACTATCATCTGGGCTCGCCACCGTTGCGCACCCGCCAGCTGATGCTGGACCTGCGCCGGCTGCTCGATGCGGCACCGCCGCACGCGGCCTGAGCGAGCGCCCGGACCGCTGCCATGAACCCCCTCGCCGCCCCTGAAGCCCATGCCCGGCCGCACCGCACCGCGCTGTCGGTCAACGTCAACAAGATCGCGCTGCTGCGCAACACCCGGCACATCGGCATCCCCGATGTGGTGAAGCTGTCGCGCCTGGTGCTGGAGGCCGGCGCCCAGGGCATCACCGTGCACCCGCGGCCCGACGCCCGCCACATCCGCACGCAGGACGTGCACGACCTGCAGGCGCTGCTGCAGCAGTGGCCCCGGGCCGAGTACAACATCGAGGGCAACCCCTTCCACAACCTGATGGGCTTCGTGCGCACGCTGCGGCCGCAGCAGGTCACCTTCGTGCCCGACAGCGAAGACCAGTTCACCAGCGACCACGGCTGGCGCTTTCCGGACGACGCCGCAAGGCTGCAACCGCTGATCGACGAGGCCCGCGCGCTGGGCGTGCGCGTCAGCCTGTTCATGGACCCGGCGCCCGAGCTGATGGCTGCTGCCGCTGCCACTGGCGCCGAGCGGGTGGAGCTCTACACCGAGGCCTATGCCAGTGCCCACGGCACGCCGCAGCAGGCGGCCGTGCTGGCGCGCTACACCGCAGCGGCCGAGGCTGCGCTGGCGGCCGGGCTGGAGATCAACGCCGGCCATGACCTGAGCCGCGACAACCTCACTGACTTCCTGCGCGCCGTGCCCGGCGTGCTGGAGGTGTCGATCGGCCACGCGCTCGTCGCCGATGCGCTGGAACTGGGCCTGACCGAAACCGTCCGCGACTACCAGCGCTGCATCCAGCGCGCGTTCATGGCCCCCGAGACGCCTGGGGCGCCGCCCCCGCACGGGGGTGTGTCCGCTTCGGGCCGGCCCGGCGGCGGACGCGCCAACCCATGATCCACGGCATCGGCACCGACATCTGCGACATCCGCCGCCTGCGCGCCACGCTGGCGCGGCGCGGCGACCGCTTTGCCGAGAAGGTGCTGGGCCCGGCCGAGTTGCCGGTGTTCCATGCCCGCCGCGCGCGTGCCGAGGTGCGCGGCGTGGCCTACCTGGCCACCCGCTTCTCGGCCAAGGAGGCCTTTTCCAAGGCCATCGGCTTAGGGCTGCGCATGCCGATGACCTGGCGCGCCTGCGAGATCCTCAACCACCCGAGCGGCCAGCCCTACATCCGCCTGCACGGTGGCCTGGCCGACTGGTTCGCGCAGCGCGGCTTCTGCGCGCATGTCACCGTCACCGACGAAACCGACTATGCCGCCAGCTTCGTGGTGGTCGAGGTCGGCCGTCCTGCTGAAAGCCCCCCACCATGAGCTTCGACCTGGACACCGGCCATGCCCCGGGGATGTTGGACACCGGCCATGCCCCGGTGGTGCTGGACATTGCCGGCACCACGCTGAACGCCGACGACCGCCGCCGCCTGCAGCACCCGCTGACCGGCGGCCTGATCCTGTTTGCCCGCAACTGGCAGCACCGCGCCCAGCTCACCGCGCTGACGGCCGAGATCAAGGCCATCCGGCCAGACGTGCTGGTCTGCGTGGACCACGAAGGCGGCCGGGTGCAGCGCTTTCGCAGCGACGGCTTCACCCACCTGCCGCCGATGCGCGCGCTGGGTGCGCTGTGGATGCGCGACGCCCTGGCCGCCACCGACGCCGCCACCGCCTGCGGCCATGTGCTGGGCGCCGAGTTGCGCGCCTGCGGTGTCGACCTGAGCTTCACCCCGGTGCTCGATCTGGACCACGGCGGCAGCAGCGTGATCGGCGACCGCGCCTTCCACCGCGACGCACGCGTGGTCACCATGCTGGCCAAGAGCCTGATGCACGGCCTGTTGCTGGCCGGCATGGCCAACTGCGGCAAGCACTTTCCCGGCCACGGCCATGTGGCGGCCGACAGCCACCATGCGCTGCCGGTCGACAAGCGCTCTTTGAAGGCGATCCTGGCGGATGACGCCAAGCCCTACGAATGGCTGTCGACCAGCCTGGCCAGCGTGATGCCGGCGCATGTGGTCTATCCCAAGGTGGACGCGCTGCCGGCCGGTTTCTCCGAGCGCTGGCTGCGCCAGATCCTGCGTGGCGACCTGGGCTTCCAGGGCGCGATCTTCAGCGACGACCTCAGCATGGAAGGCGCCAGGGCGGCCGGCAGCGCGCTGGACGGTGCGCTGGTGGCGCTGCAGGCCGGCTGCGACATGGTGCTGCTGTGCAACCAGTCACTCGACGGTGGCCAGGCGGTGGACGCGCTGCTCGACGGCCTGCAAGCGGCGCAGGCCGATGGCCGCTGGCGGCCCGACGGCGACAGCGAGGCGCGCCGGCTCGACCTGCTGCCACTGAGCCCGCCGCTGCCCTGGGACGAGCTGATGCACCAGCCGGCCTACCAGCACGCGCTGGAGAAGCTGCCCTGACTCACCGGTAGCGCTGCTGCAGCCAGGCCAGCAACGTGCGGATGGTCTGCGCCTCACCGCCCACCGGCCGGCCGGGCCGGGCGCTGTCGTTCCAGGCAAACAGGTCGATGTGCAGCCAGTGCTGGTCGGCCGGGATGAAATCTTCGAGAAACAGCGCGGCATTGATCGCGCCGGCCTGCGGCCCGCGGCCGGTGTTGACGATGTCGGCGATGTCGCTCTCGATGCCGCCGTGGTAACCCGCCCACAGCGGCAGGTGCCACAGCGGGTCGTGCAGCGCCAGGCCCAGGTCGACCAGGCCGCGCGCCATCGCCATGTCGCGGCAGAACAGCGCCGGCAGCTGGCCGCCCAGCGCCACGCGGGCCGCGCCGGTCAGCGTGGCCATGTCGATGACCAGGTCGGGTTTGGATTCGGCCGCATAGGCCAGCGCGTCGCACAGGATCACCCGGCCCTCGGCGTCGGTGTTGCCGATCTCGATGTGCAGCCCGGCGCGGGTCCGGAACACATCGCCCGGCCGGTAGGCATTGCCGGCGATGGCGTTCTCCACTGCAGGGATCAGCAGCGTCAGTTGCACCGGCAGGTCGAGTGCCATCACCAGGCTGGCCAGGCCCAGCGCGTTGGCTGCGCCGCCCATGTCCTTCTTCATCTGGCGCATGCCCTCGGGGCTCTTGATGTCCAGGCCGCCTGAGTCGAAGCACACGCCCTTGCCGACCAGGGTCAGCTTGGGTGCGTTCTTGCGCAGACCCGGCGCGGCCCAACGCAGTTCGATCAGGCGCGGCGCACGGGCGGCATCGGCTGCGCGGCCCACCGCGTGGATGGCCGGGAAGCCAGCTTTCAGCAGCGCGTCGCCCACGGTCTGCTTGAACTTGGCGCCATGGCGCTTGGCGACGGCCTGCACCGCAGCGGCCAGGTCGGCCGGGCCCAGGTGCTCGGCCGGGGTGTTGACCAGGTCACGGGTTTCGGTGATGGCCTCGGCCAGCAGCAGGCCTTGCCGGGCTTCGGTGCTGGCCGGTAGCAGCAACTCCGACGGCGCGCGGCGCGCCGGCTTGTAGCGGTTGAAGCTGTAGGCACCCAGCGACCAGGACAAGGCGGCGGCTTGCGCATCGGCGGCCAGGCCGGCACTGCCGAGGCTGTAGGGGCCCGGCGGCAGCGCCTTGGGCAGCGCCGAAAGCGCATACGGATGGTCGGCCGCGCGCACCCCGGCCCACACCGCCTGCAGCCGGCCCTGGTCGTCGGGCAGCAGGGCGTGGGTATCGGGCGCACCGCTGAAGCCCAGCGTGGCCAGCCACTGGCGCTGTGCCGGTGGCAGGGCGGCGGTGTGCTCGGCGAACCGGGCACGGTCGGTCAGGTGCACGGGGATGCAGGCAGGTGTGGGCTTCTTCAGGGTGACGGTCATGGCGCGGCTTGGCAGTGGGGTGCTCGGTCGGGGTGACTTCGGCGTGTCGGTCTCGGTCTCGGCGTCGGCCCCGGGGTGTCGGGCAAGAAGAAACGCCGCCGCGGCGGAGCCGGGCGGCGTTCAGCGGCTGGCGCGGCCGGGCCTCAGAGGCTGAGAGTTTTTCGAGCGTGACCGAGCAGCGCGCCAGAAGGCGCCCGATCTAGGCGCAAAGCGCAGCCATAGCCCGGGCTATGGCGAGCACTTGCAACGACGAGCGGGTGCCTTCTGGTGTGATGAGCGGGCATGATCGAAAGACTCTCGGCCTCTCAGGCCGGCGGGGCGGCGTTCTCGAACGGCAGCTTCAGCTGGGACAGATCCTTGCGGGTCTCCACCAGCACCAGCGGGCCGTCGTCGACCACCACCAGCGGCTTGCGCTCGCGCGGCAAGCGGACCGGCGCCGGCTCGGCCGCCATCGCGGCATGGGCGGCACGGATCTTCTCGCTGTCGCTGTTGACCCACTGCAAGCCAGAGGCTTCGGCCAGGTGCTGCAGTGCATCCAGCGGCAGCACGAAGGGCTCGGCCCGGGGTGCGGGCAGGGCCTGGGCCACTGTGGCCGCCTGGGGCGGGGCCTGGACTGTCGCGAGAGCAGGTGCCGGGCTGGCGCTTGCATCGACAGGCAGATCGGTCGGCAGCTCAGCCGACAGAGCAGCCGACACGGCGGCCGACATGACAGCTGGCCTGTCCGCCGACGACGCAGCCAGCGTCTCTGCCGCAGGCTCGGTGGCGATCGGCTGGCCGTTCTCGTCGAGCTGCGGGCGCGGCTCGCGGCGGCCCCGTTCACGGCCACGGCCGCGGCGGCGTGCGCCATCGCGCTCGGCGCCGTCGGCCGGCTCGCCAGCGTCTGTGGCGGCGATGGCGGTGGCGGTAGTGTCAGTCGGCCTGCTGCCGTCATCGTTCAGCGCGCGCGCCGGGGCTGGTGCCTCGACAGCAGCATCGTTGGCGCTGATGCCTTCGCTGCGGATGCCCTCGCCGCCGATGCCCTCGCTGCCAATGTCGGCACCGGCCTCGTCGCGGCCACCACGGCCACCGCGGCGGCGGCGGCGGCGCTGTTCGTCGCCGGCGGCATCACTGCCTTCGGCGGCTGGTGCGTCGTCGGTGGCCAGGGTGCCTTCGGCCAATGGCAGCGCAACGTCGGACAGCTCGACCGGGCGCGGTTCACGCTCCGGGCGCGGCCCGCGGCGCGGCGTCTCGGTGCCGGTGCCGGCGTTGGTGCCCGCGTTGGTGCCGGCGTTGGTGCCGGCGTTGATGCCTGCGTTGGTGCGCAGCGCGGCCTCGGCATCTGCCGGGCGCTCGTTGCGGCGGCCGTCGCGGCGGCCTTCGCCACGGGCCTCGCTGCGGACATCCTCGCGGCCTTCCACACGCTCGGCGCGCGGGCCACGTTCAGGCCGGTCGCCACGCGCCTCGGCCGGCTTGCCATCGCGGCCACGGCCGCCACGTTCGCCACGCCCGCCGCGGTCGGGCCGGTCACGCCGTCCATCGGGCCGGGCCTCGCGCTTGTCGGCTTCGGCCGGCGCGGCCGGGGCGGCCGCGGGCGCGGCCGCTGGTGCCGGCGCAGGGGCAACCACTGGTGCCGGCGCGGCGCCGCCAAACAGCTTCTTCACCCAGCCGAAGAAGCCGCTGCCGGCAGCCGGCGCGGGTGCTTGGGCCACCCAGGTGGGCGCGCCGGGTGCTGCCACCGGTGTTGAAATCGATGCGGCCGATGCGGCCGGTGCGGCCGCCGCCGGGGCCGACGGCCTGGCCGCCAGCGGCTCCGGCTTGGGCGCAGCCGCTGGCGCCGGCTGGTCGGGCAGCACGCCCTTGATCACCGGCTCCTGCTTGGGGCGGCTCTTCTCGCGCCGGGTGATGCCGACCTCGTCGTCCGGCTCCTCGATCATCGTGTAGCTGGCTTGCAGGTTCTCCAGCCGCGGGTCGTCGTGGCGCAGGCGCTCGAGCTTGTAGTTCGGCGTCTCCAGGTGCTTGTTCGGCACCAGCAGCACGGTACAGCGCTGTTTCAGCTCGATCTTGGTGATTTCGGTGCGCTTCTCGTTCAGCAAGAAGCTGGTCACCTCCACTGGCACCTGCACGTGCACGGCGGCCGTGTTGTCCTTCAGGGTCTCTTCCTGGATGATGCGCAGGATCTGCAGCGCGCTGCTCTCGGTGTCGCGGATGTGGCCGGTGCCGTTGCAGCGCGGGCAAGTGATGTGGTTGCCTTCGCTCAGCGCCGGGCGCAGGCGCTGGCGGCTCAGTTCGAGCAGGCCGAACTTGGAAATTGAACTGAACTGCACCCGTGCGCGGTCTTGGCGCATCGCGTCACGCAGGCGCTGTTCCACCTCGCGGCGGTTCTTGCTCTCCTCCATGTCGATGAAGTCGACCACGATCAGGCCGCCCAGGTCGCGCAGGCGCATCTGGCGGGCGATCTCGTCGGCCGCTTCCAGGTTGGTGCGGGTGGCGGTTTCCTCGATGTCGCCGCCGCGGGTGGCGCGCGCCGAGTTCACGTCGACGCTGACCAGTGCCTCGGTGTGGTCGATCACGATGGCGCCACCGGCCGGCAGGTTCACCGTGCGGCTGAAAGCCGTCTCGATCTGGTGCTCGATCTGGAAGCGGCTGAACAGCGCCGCGTCGTCGCGGTAGCGCTTCACACGCGATGCCGACTCGGGCATCACGTGGTTCATGAACTGCTGCGCCTGGTCGTAAATGTCGTCGGTATCGATCAGGATCTCGCCGATATCGGACGTGAAGTAGTCGCGAATCGCGCGAATCACCAGGCTCGACTCCTGGTAGATCAGGAACGCGCCCTTGCCCGCCCTGGACGCGCCGTCGATGGCGGTCCAGAGCTTGAGCATGTAGTTCAGGTCCCACTGCAGCTCAGGTGCGCTGCGGCCAATGCCGGCGGTGCGGGCGATCAGGCTCATGCCCTTGGGGTATTCGAGCTGGTCGAGGTTCTCTTTCAGCTCTTCGCGGTCCTCGCCCTCGATGCGGCGCGACACGCCACCGCCGCGCGGGTTGTTGGGCATCAGCACCAGATAGCGCCCGGCCAGGCTGACGAAGGTGGTGAGCGCCGCACCCTTGTTGCCGCGCTCTTCCTTTTCGACCTGCACCAGCAGCTCTTGCCCCTCGCGGATGGCTTCCTTGATGGTGGCGTTCTTGGCTTCCAAGCCTTCTCGGAAGTACTGCTTCGAAATTTCCTTGAACGGCAGAAAACCGTGGCGATCTTCGCCGTACTCCACGAAGCAGGCCTCCAGTGAAGGCTCTACCCGCGTCACCACGGCCTTGTAGATGTTGCCCTTGCGCTGCTCGCGCCCCTCGATCTCGGTTTCGAAATCGAGCAGTTTCTGCCCGTCGACGATGGCCAGGCGCCGCTCTTCCGGCTGCGTGGCATTGATCAGCATGCGTTTCATGTGCACTCCTGTCGCGCGCGCACCCTGGCGGGCGCGCGCTGTTCGATCAACAGCCCGACTGACAGCGTGTCAGGGCAGGTGATCCATTGCGATGCACGAGGAACGGGAAACGGCCGGAGTCGGAATCGCCCTGGGCTGCAGTGACCGACCAGCGGTCAGGGATGCAGCGGGGCCGCGTGCGGCAAAGCGGTGGGGGTGGGCGGCGCCGCTATTCCCAGCCCGCGCGCGGTGCACGCAGGCACCACGCCCCTCTGCAGGCACTGCCGCGCCGGCCGGTGGCCGGGGCTGCGCCAGCCTGCCGGATCGGTGATCCGGCAGTTGCAGGTGGGTGGGAGGGAGGGGCGGCATGCAGACCCTGTGGGCTTCGACGCGGATGGCAGACCACCACAACCGGGTGCGCTGCCGTCCATGAGCTTTTGATCTTCCCTGTGACGGGACGGCTGTGACTACGTGTCTCTTCCAGCTGGCCAGCGGGGCCGCCGCATCACTTGGGGGACTGCGGCCTGCCGCGCGGACGCAGCTGTTGCATCAACGCTTTTTGACGCCAGTGACGGCGCCCACCCACGATAGACCCGCGCATGCCCGGGTAAACTCTGAAAAATCAAGCACTTACGGCCCAATCGTGGCGCAGTCCATTATAAGCAGCAAACCCGCGGCGGCCGGCGGTGTCCAGACCGTGGGGCCGGGCGCCGCGCCCGAGGCGCGCCGCGTGCAGGTCGACGAGGCCGGCGAGGGCCAGCGGCTGGACAATTTCCTGCTGCGTTTGCTCAAGGGCGTGCCCAAGACCCATGTCTACCGGGTGATCCGGTCTGGCGAAGTGCGGGTCAACAAGGGCCGTGCCGCCGCCGACACCCGTCTGGCATTGGGTGACGAGGTGCGGGTGCCGCCGGTGCGGATGGCCGAGAAGGCGGCTGATGCCCCCGCCGCGCCGGCGCGTGAATTCCCCATCCTGTTCGAGGACGACCACCTGCTGGCGATCAACAAACCGGCCGGCGTGGCGGTGCACGGCGGCTCGGGCGTGAGCTTCGGCGTGATCGAGCAGCTGCGCCAGGCCCGGCCGGCGGCCAGGTTTCTGGAGCTGGTGCACCGGCTCGACAAGGAGACCTCGGGCGTGCTGCTGCTGGCCAAGAAGCGCAGCGCATTGGTCCATCTGCAGGACCAGTTCCGCAGCCGTGACACCGGAAAGACCTATGCCGCCCTGGTGCTGGGCCACTGGCCGGCAAAGCTGAAGGTGATCGACGTGGCGCTGCACAAGACGCTGGACGCCCGCGGCGAGCGCCATGTGCTGCCGGTGGCTGCCGACCACCCCGATGGCCGGCGCTCGATCAGCCTGGTGCAGGTGGTGCAGGCCTACCAGGACTGCACGCTGCTGGATGTGACGCTGAAGACCGGCCGCACGCACCAGATCAGGGTGCACCTGCAGCAGGCCGGCCACCCGATCGTCGGCGACCCGAAGTACGGCGACTTTGCGCTGAACCGGCAGTGGGCGCGAGGCGATGGGCTCGCCGGCCACCGATTCGACCGGATGTTCCTGCATGCCCGCCGGCTGGCTGTCGACCACCCGGACACCGGCGCGCGCATCACCCTGGCCGCGCCACTTACGCCGGAGTGCATCGCGCTGCTGGAGCGCCTGGCCGAGCCGCACTAAAGCTGCGCCTTGCGCTAGCGGCCATGCTGCGTCGAACTGCCCGCTGCGGTAGCCTCGCTGCATCCTGCCGAAGTCCGAATGCGCGACACTGCCGCGTTCACCACATCTGCACGCCATGCCCAGCCCTAGCCAACGCCGCTTCGACCTGATCGTCTTCGACTGGGACGGCACGCTGTTCGACTCCACCGCGCTGATCGCGCGCTGCATCCAGGCCGCCTGCGCCGACCTGGGCGTGGCTGTGCCCAGTGATGAAGCCGCCAGCTATGTGATCGGCATGGGCCTGACCGAGGCACTGCAGCATGCGGTGCCCGGCCTGCCGGTCTCGCGCTACCCCGAGCTGGGCCAGCGCTACCGCCACCACTATCTCGACAGCCAGCATGCGCTGGTGTTGTTCCCCGGCACCCTGGAGATGCTGCATGCGCTGAAGGTGCGCAACCACTGGCTGGCGGTGGCCACCGGCAAGAGCCGGCATGGGCTGGACGACGCGCTGCAGACGGTGCAACTGCACGGCTTGTTCGATGCCACCCGCACCGCCGACGAGACCGCTGGCAAGCCGCACCCGCGCATGCTGCTGGAGCTGATGGCCGAGATCGGCGCCAGCCCGCAGCGCACGCTGATGATCGGCGACACCACCCACGACCTGCAGCTGGCGCGCAATGCCGGCACGGCCAGCGTGGCGGTGGGCTTCGGCGCCCATCCGCCCGAGGCCTTTGCCGACCTCGGCCCGCTGCATGTGGCCCACAGCACTGCCGAACTGGCCGACTGGTTGCTGGCCCATGGCTGAGCCCGAGGGGCAGCGGGCCGCTGCTGCGGGGCAGCTGCTGGGCTTGTCGGCCCAGCTGGCCGAGCGCGGTACCGCGCTGGTGTTCGACGTGCTGCTGTGGGGCCAGCCGGCGCGCGCCTTCGTGCTGCGCCATGACGGCGTGCTGCGCGGCTACATCAACCGCTGCGCCCATGTGCCGGTGGAGATGGACTGGCAGCCCGGTGAGTTTCTCGACAGCGACAAGCGCTACATCGTCTGCGCCATCCACGGCGCCACCTATGAGCCGGCCCATGGCCGCTGTGTGGGCGGGCCTTGCGGCCGCAGCCGGCTGATCGCCCTGGACGTGGGCGAGCAGGACGGCCAGGCCTGTTGGTATCCTTCACGCGATGTGCGGCCGGCGCTGCCGGCTGCCACCCCCACACCACCTCCGTGAGCCCGCCATGACCCCGCCCGACGATACCTCGACTCCCGCCCCCGAGGGCGCGGGCCCCGCGCCAGCCGCGGTACCCGCTGCGGCGATGGCCGCCGCCGCACCGGTCGCCCTGCGCCCGACGCTGGAGGCCTCGCTGGAGACCCTGGCGCGCGATCTGTTGAGCGACCGCCGCGCCGATCGGCGCTGGCGCATCTTCTTCCGCCTGGCCTGGCTGGGCGTGGTGCTGGCACTGCTGTGGCTGGTGCTGTCCGACCGCAGCCGCCACAGTGTCCCCAGCGGCCCGCACACCGCGCTGGTGGAACTGCGCGGTGAGATCGCCGCCGATTCCGAAGCCAGCGCCGAGATGGTGTTGTCGGGCCTGCGCAGCGCCTTCGAGGCCGTCGGTGCGCGTGCCGTGGTGCTGCGCATCAACAGCCCGGGCGGCAGCCCGGTGCAGTCGGGCATCATCAACGAAGAGATCCGCCGCCTGAAGGCGTTGCACAAGAAGAAGGTCTACGCTGTGGTGGAAGAGGTGTGCGCCTCGGGTGCCTATTACGTGGCCGTGGCGGCCGACGAGATCTATGTCGACAAGGCCAGCATCGTCGGCTCGATCGGCGTGCTGATGGACGGCTTCGGCTTCACCGGCCTGATGGACAAGGTGGGCGTGGAGCGCCGCCTGCTCACCGCCGGCAGCAACAAGGGCATGCTCGACCCCTTCACCGCCCAGGACCCGAAGCAGCGCGCCTATGCCCAGGCCATGATCGACCAGGTGCACCAGCAGTTCATCCGCGTGGTGCGCGAAGGCCGGGGTGACCGGCTGAAGGAGACCCCGGACACCTTCTCCGGCCTGTTCTGGAATGGCGAGCAGGCGGTGGCCCTGGGCCTGGCCGACAAGCTGGGCAACCTGGACTACTTGGCGCGCGAAGTCATCCAGGCCGAAGAGGTGATCGACTACACCCCGCACGACAACGTGGCCGAGAAGCTGGCCAAGCGCTTCGGCGCGGCGATCGGCGAAGGCGCGATGCGTGCCGCCGCCAGCCTGGTGCGCTTGCACTGAGGCGCAGGGCAGCCACCTCGACACAGGGGCCGCTGACCCGCCATCATGATCAGCCCGCCAGCGCCCCGCCCGCGTCACTGCCGGTCTGTTGGCGGCCGCGCCTTGCTGCTGCAGGCGCTGCTGTTGGCGCTGATGTTGGCGCTGGTGCTGGGCTTGTCGGCCTGCGGCCGCAGCGTCGACGACCGGCTGGGCCAGGTGCGCACGCTGATCGACCGCCAGGACCGCGCCGCCGCCCTGGTCTCGGTGAAGGCACTGCTGCAGGAGAAGCCCGACCTCGCCGAAGCCCGGCTGCTGCTGGGCCAATTGCTGCTGGAGCGCGGCGAGGTGGCAGCCGCCGAGATCGAGCTGCGCCGCGCGCTCGAGCTGGGCCTGCCAGAGGTGCGGGTGGTGCCGCTGTTGGCCCGGGCCTTGCTGCTGGGCAACCAGCCGGCCAGGTTGGTGGCGCAGTTCGGCCGCACCAGCTTTCCCGAGGCACTGCCCACTGCCCAGCTCAAGACCCTGGTGGCCGAGGCCGAGGCCACCGTGGGCCAGCTGGATCCGGCCCGCGACAGCCTGGCGCTGGCGCTGCGGGCGGTGCCCGACTTCGAGCCGGCAGCGCTGCTGCGGGCCCGGGTGACGGCGGTGGGCGGCGACGTGCCGGCGGCGCTGGCCCAGGTGCAGGCGCTGCTGGCCAAGAACCCCCGCAACGCCGATGCCTGGGTGATGCAGGGTGACCTGCTGGCCCGCCAGGGCGGCGCACCGGCGGCGCTGGCCCAGGCCTACCAGCAGGCGTTGGCGGCCAAGCCCGACCATGTCAATGCCCACGCCGGCCTGATGACCCTGCACCTCGCCCAGCGCGACCGGGCCGCCGCCCGCAGCCAGCACGCGGCGATGCGACAGGCCCTGCCGCAGCATCCGCAGACCCTGCTGTTCGACGGCCAGATGGCCCTGCTAGACGGCGACCTGCCCAAGGCGCGCGAGCTGTTCCAGGGCCTGCTGCGCAGCATGCCCGCCAACCTGGTGCTGCTGCAGTCGGCGGCGGTGGTCGAGCTGCGCCTGCGCGCACCCGGTCAGGCCGACGTGCTGCTGGCCAAGGCACTGCAGCTGGCACCTGGCCATGCCAACGTGCGCCGGTTGGCCGCGCAGACCTATCTGGCACTGGGCCAGCCAGCGCGGGCGCTGGCGGTGCTGGAGCCGCTGATCGGCGTCGGCAGCGGCGTCGGCAGTGGCGCTGTGGGTGGCGCCGGCAGCGGCCCGGGCAGCGGCGCCGATGCCGAAGCCCTGACGCTGGCGGCACAGGCGCAGCTGCTGTCGGGCGACAGCGCAGCGGCATCTGCGCTGTTCGACCGCGCCGCCAAGCGCAAGCCCGGCGACCCGAAGATCCGCACCGCGGTGGCCTTGTCGCGCTTGCAGCAGGGGCAGGGCGACGCCGCGCTGGCCGAGCTGCAGCGTGTGGCCGCCGACGACACCGACGGCACCGGTGCCGACCTGGCGCTGATCGCCGCCCAGCTGCAGCGCAAGGCGCTGGACCCGGCGCTGAAAGCCGTCGCCGCGCTGGCCGCCAAGCTGCCCGGCCAGCCGCTGCCCGACCTGCTGCGCGGCCAGGTGCTGCTGCAGAAGCGCGACCTGGCTGGCGCGCGCGCCGCCTTCGATCAGGCCTTGCAGAAGGACGCGGGCTATTACCCGGCGGTTGCAGCGCTGGCCGCACTGGATCTGGCCGCTGGGCAGCCCGATGCGGCCAAGGCCCGCTTCGATGCCCTGCTCCAGGCCAACCCGCGCAATGGCCCGGCCTGGCTGGCGCTGGCCGAGCTGGGCAAGCGCACCGGCGCCGGCCGCCAGGCGGTGGCCGCCCAGCTGGAGGCGGGCGTCAAGGCCAGCCCGGACGACGCCACCCTGCGCCTGGCCCTGGTCAGCCACCACCTGGAGACCGCCAATCCCAAGGCCGCCCTGGCTGCGGCCCAGGCCGCCCTGGTGCAATGGCCCGACCATGTCGAGCTGCTGGGCAGGCTGGGCCAGGCTCAGCTGCAGGCCAGTGACCACCAGCAGGCGCAGATCAGCTTCAACCGCATGGTGGCACTGCAGCCCAAGTCGCCCGCCGGCCTGCTGGGCCTGGCCGAGGCGCAGCTGGCCGCCAATGAGCTGGGCACCGCACAGCGCAGCCTGCTGCGCGCGCTGGCGCTGGAGCCCGATCTGCTGGCCGCGCAGCGTCTGCAGGTGCTGGTGGCCCTGCGGCAGCAGCAGCCCGACCAGGCCCTGGCGGTGGCCCGCCAGGTGCAGAAGCAGCGGCCCGCGCAGGCGGCCGGCCATCTGCTGGAAGGCGAGGTGCGGATCGTGCAGCAGCGCTGGCCGCTGGCGGTGGCCGCGCTGCGCCAGGCCACCACCAAGGCCGACCCGCAGCAGGCGCCCGCGCGCCTGCACCATGCGCTTTTGAAGGCCGGGCAGAACGCCGAGGCCGATGCACTGGCGCTGTCCTGGCCCCAGGCCCATCCGGGTGACCTGGTGTTCCTGTTCTACCTGGGCGACGAAGCCCTGATGCGCCAGGACCAGGCCCGCGCCGAAGCGCGCTACCGCGCGGTGCTGGCGCTCAGCCCGACGCACGCGCTGGCGCTGAACAACGTGGCCTGGCTGATGATGGCGCAGAACAAGCCCGGCGCGCTGGCCTACGCCGAGCGTGCCGTGCAGACATCGCCCGACCGGCCCGCCCTGCGCGACACCCTGGCCCAGGCGCTGGCGCAGGACAAGCAGCTGCCCCGGGCGCTGGAGATGCAGAAGAGCGCACTGGCACTGCGCCCCGACGACCCCCACCTGCGGCTGCAACTGGCCAAGCTGTATGCCGAGGCCAACGAGAAGAAGCTGGCCAAGGCCGAGCTCGACCGGCTGGCCGCGCTGGGCGACCGCTTCCCGCGGCAGGCCGAGGTGGCCGCAGCGCTCAAGGGACTGGGCGGGCGGCTGTAGGCGCGGCCCGAGCCCGCTCCGGCCGCGTGGAGCCCGCCGCCCGGCTCAGCCGCAATCCAGCGCGGGCTCGTCTTCGCGCTTGTAGGCCACCACATGGTCGGCCTCCAGGCGGATGCCGATGCGCTCGCCGATGGCATGGTTGTGGTGGCTGGGCACCAGCGACAGCACGCTGCGGCCGCTGGCGAGCTTCAGCGTGTAGAGGAACTCGGCGCCGCGGAAGGCCTTGGCCAGCACCTCGGCGGTGACCGGGCTGGCGTCGTCGTGCACCACGTCGTCGGGGCGCAGCAGCACGTCCACGCCGCAGCCCACGTCGCACAGGTCGCCATGCTCGGTGCAGCGGATCGGCTCCGGGCTGTCCAGCAGGCCCAGCTCGATGCGGATGTGGCGCCCCTGCTGCACCGTGCCGGGCAGGAAAGCGCCCTGGCCGACGAAATCGGCCACGAAGCGGTTGGCCGGCTGGTGGTACAGGTTGTAGGCGCTGGCCCATTGCTGGATGTGCCCGCCCGACATGATGCCGATCTCGTCGGCGATGGCGAAGGC
>JBBRVT010000020.1:0-20978 GCA_038246615.1 Burkholderiales bacterium | reverse complement strand
TGCAGCCTTGCGGCGGCACGCATGTGGCCAACACCGCCGAGATCGGCGCTGTGGTGGTCACCAAGATCGAGAAGAAGAGCGCGAAGACGCGGCGGGTGGTGCTGGGCTTCGCGGCCTTGCCCTGAGAGCCTGAGCGCATGCCCAATGCAACCGCCCCGCCGAAGCGGGGCTGGCGATGAGCCGGTGCGCGCAGCGTGGGCCGCTGGCGCCAGCGGATCAGTTGCTGTACTTCTCGGCGCGGAAGTCGTCGTGGCAGGCTTTGCAGCTGCCACCCACGCCGCCCATGGCGGCCTTGATCGCATCCAGGCTGCCGCTCTTGGCGGCGGCGTCGAGCTTGGCCACCTCGGCCACCATCTTGTCGCCGGCGGCCTTGAACTTCGCGGCATCGCTCCAGATCTCGGGCTTGGCGCGGTTGGGCATGCCCTTGTCGGTGCCGGGGCCGAAGGCGGTGAACGGCAGCGGGGCCATCGTTGAGACGATGTTGGCGCTCTCGGCGGCGGCCTTGGCGTCAAACGGCGCGCGGCCAGCGGCCATGGCACCGATGCGGCCGACGTGATTGCCCATCACCGTGAACGCACTCTGGCGGTACTTGATCGCGTCTTCCGGCTTCTGGAACTGGGCTGCGGCGGGCAGGGCGGCCATCGCGCCAACGGCGGCCAGCGTGGCCAAGAGCAGTCGTTTCATGCAAACACTCCAACAAGGGTTGATTCGGGGCGCCCGCAGACCTCTGCGGGCAACCCACAGTCTACGGGTGGTAAGGGGGTCTGTTCCGGTGATCGGCGCAGCGTGCCCCCAAGCCTGTTTCGGCTATCGTCGTCCACCTGTGCAAACTCCAAGGTCCGGCCGATGACAAGCGATGTCGAACACCCGCCGGTGCGGGTCTGGGACCTGCCGACGCGCGCCTTCCATTGGCTACTGGCGCTGGCGGTGATCGGCCTGGTCGTCACCGCCAAAGTGGGTGGCAATGCCATGGTCTGGCACATGCGCCTGGGCTTGTGCGTGCTGGCGTTGCTGGTGTTTCGCATCGTCTGGGGCCTGATCGGCGGGCGCTGGTCGCGCTTTGCCAGCTTCATCTACGCCCCGGGCACGGTGCTGCGCTACCTGCGCGGCCAGCACCGGCCGGGCGACCACTTCGAGGTCGGCCACAGCCCGCTGGGGGCGTTCTCGGTGTTCGCGCTGATCACGCTGCTGCTGGTGCAAGTGAGCACCGGGCTGGTCGCCGACGACGAGATCGCCACCACCGGCCCGCTCAACCGCTACGTGGCCAGCGCCACCGGCCTGCTGGCCACCAGCTGGCACAAGGGTTACGGCCAGTGGATCCTGCTGGGCCTGGTGGGGCTGCACATCGTCGCCATCGTCGCCTACAAGCTGCGCGGCAAGAACCTGGTCACGCCGATGGTCACAGGCGACAAGCCGCTGCCGCCCAGCGTGCCAGCCACGCAAGATACCCTGGCCACGCGGGGCCTGGCGGCGGTGGTGCTGGCGGCGGCTGCCGCGCTGGCGCTGTGGATCGCGCGCCAGGGCGCCTGACCGGCCAGCATGCCAGCGCCCGACATCCGCCTGCTGTGCCCTGACACGCCGGCTGCACTGGACGCGGTGCGGGCGCTGTTTCACGAATACGCCGAGGGCCTGGGAGTCGATCTGCGCTTCCAGAACTTCGACGCCGAGCTGGCGGCGCTGCCGGGCGACTATGCCGCGCCGCAGGGCGGGCTGCTGCTGGCCTGGGTCGACGGCGAACTGGCCGGCTGCGGCGCCTTCCGCCCACTGGCCGACGTCGACTACGCCAACGCCTGCGAGATGAGGCGGCTCTACGTGCGCCGGGCCTTTCGCCGCTTCGGCCTGGGGCGGCTGCTGGCCCAGGCGCTGATCGACGGCGCAGTGCAGGCTGGCTACTCGGCCATGCTGCTCGACACGCTGGACGACATGGAAGCCGCCCGCGGGCTGTACCACGCGCTGGGTTTCGAGGAAGTGCCGCCGTACTACTTCAACCCGATCCCCGGAGCGCACTACCTCAAGGTCGACCTGGCCTGACCGCCGCCCCGCACTTGCCGCGCCTGCACACTGCCCGCCCCGATGACCGAGATCACCGCACTGCCCGTGGCGCCTTCGTTGCTGGGCGAATCGCCGCTGTGGCACCCCGACGAGCAGGTGCTGTACTGGGTCGACATCCCCGGCCGGCAGCTCCACCGCTGCGACCCGCGCACCGGCCGGCACCACGCCTGGCAGGTTGCCAGCGAGCCGGCCTGCATCGCGCCACTGCTGGGCGGCGGCCTGCTGATGGCGATGCGCGACGGCCTGTGGCGCTTCGACACCGCCAGCGGTGAGCGCAGCTGCGTCGCCGCACCGCCCTACGACCCGGCCGGCCAGCGCTTCAACGATGGCAAGGCCGACGCCCAAGGCCGCTTCTGGGTCGGCACGCTGGACGACGCGCGCAAGCCGCTGGCGGCGCTGTACTGCCTGGCCGGCGGTGTGCTGCAGCGCATGGCCGACGGCATCACCGTCAGCAATGGCCTGGCCTTCAGCCCCGACGGCCGCACATTGCTGTGGGCTGACACCAAGGCCCACCGCATCCAGGCCTTCGACCTCGACGCCAGCGATGGCAGCCTGTCGCGCCAGCGGCTGTTTGCGCAGTTCCCGCCGCGTGATCCGGCCGCGCCGCTCAGCAGTTATGGCGGCCGGCCCGACGGCGCGGCGATGGACAGCGAGGGCGCCTGCTGGGTGGCGATGTTCGAGGGCCAGCGCCTGCTGCGCCTGGCCCCCGACGGCCGCCAGCTGGCCGAGCTGCCGCTGCCGGTGCGCTGCCCCACCATGCCGTGCTTCGGCGGGCCGGACCTGAAGACGCTGTACATCACCACGGCGCGCGAGAAGCGCCCGCCCGACGAGCTGGCGGCCCAGCCGCTGGCCGGCTGCGTGTTGCAATGCCGGGTGGACGTGCCGGGTCTGCCGGCGCATCTGGCGCGGCTGTAACTGCAGCGCCACAGTCCCACGCCCGATGGCAGAGTGTCAGCGGCCAGCGGGTTTCCACGTATACTTTTATGGTTTGCCGTAACCCAGCGCGTTTGATCCCACATGACAAGTCGGCCGATGCAAGAAGATGGCCATTTGGCTTTGGCAGCGTGGAACGATGCGGAAGATGGTGACGCAGACCGACGCTTCAAGCAGCTGAATCGAGAAGAGGCAGCTGCCTTGAGGGCCCAGGATCCGCCGGTGTCACCCTGGCGGGTCGTCGCCGTGCAAGCGGTGGTGGGTGTGGTGGTCGCCCTGATCGGGTGGCTCGTCACAGGTCGGGCGGCTGTTGGCTGGTCGCTGCTCTACGGGGCGGCCGCCGTGGTGTTGCCGGGCGCCTTGATGGCGCATGGCATCACCCGCAAGCGCCTTGGCATGACCCCCGGCTTGTTGGCTGTCAGGTTCATGCTCTGGGAGCTGGTGAAAATCGGCGCTTCAGTCGCGATGCTCGGTGTCGCGCACTGGATCCTGCAGCCCCCTGTGTGGCCGGCTTTGCTGGCTGGCCTGGTGGTTGCATTGAAGATGTACTGGGCGGCGCTGCTGTGGCGGCGGCGCCCGGTGAATTGACTGGTTACGACAGGACGACAGACCCATGGCAGCCGAAGGCAGCGGACCCAGTTCGAGTGAGTACATCACCCACCATCTGCAGCACCTGCAGAAGGACTTCTCCTTCAACAGCGTGAAGCAAAAGGACATCGTCGATTTCAGTCTGTTCAATTTCGACTCATTGGTCTTCTCGACTCTGCTCGGCATCCTGGCCGTGTTCCTGTTGTGGCGCGGCGCGCGCGCGGCAACCTCGGGGGTGCCTGGCCGCTGGCAGGCGGCGGTCGAGATGCTGTTCGAACTGGTGGACAACCAGGCCAAGAGCGTGATCCACAACGAGGCCAGCCGGCGCTTCGTCGGCCCGCTGGCGCTGGTTGCGTTCATCTGGATCTTCCTGATGAATTTCATGGACATGGTGCCGGTGGACTTCTTGCCGCAGATCTGGCACACCGCCGGCCCGGCGCTAGGGTTCAGCGATTACCTGCGTGTCGTGCCCACGGCTGATCTGTCCACGACGCTGGGCATGTCGACTTTCGTGCTGCTCGTCTGCCTCTACTACAACGTCAAGATCAAAGGCCTGGGTGGCTGGGGCCATGAGTTGATCTCGGCGCCCTTCGGCTCGCACCCGGTGCTGTGGCCGTTCAATTTCCTGATGCAGATCATCGAGTTCGTGGCCAAGACCGTGTCGCACGGCATGCGGCTGTTCGGCAACATGTTTGCCGGCGAACTGGTCTTCATGTTGATCGCACTGATGGGCGGCGCCTGGGCTCTCAGCGCCACCGGCATGAGCATGGCGATGGGCCACGTGATTGCCGGCTCCATCTGGACCCTGTTCCATGTCCTGGTGATCGTGCTGCAGGCATTCATCTTCATGATGCTCACGCTGATCTACATCGGTCAGGCGCACGACCAGCACTGACTTCCTGCTTCGCCCTTCCCCTTTCCCCTTTCCCTCACTTAGTCTTTAGGAGACTTGAAATGAACGACATCCTCGGTCTGGTTGCATTGGCTTGCGGCATCATCGTTGGCCTGGGCGCCATTGGCGCTTCGATCGGCATTGCGCTGATGGGTGGCAAATTCCTCGAGGCATCAGCGCGTCAGCCGGAGCTGATGAACGAACTGCAGACGAAGATGTTCATCCTGGCCGGCCTGATCGACGCGGCCTTCCTGATCGGCGTTGCCATCGCCCTGCTGTTCGCCTTCGCCAACCCGTTTGCCGCCACGCTGCTGGCCAACCTGCCGAAGTGATGTCGGTTCCCTTTCAGGCTTGAAAGGAGTTAAGCCGTGAACATCAACGCAACGATGTGGATCCAGTGGATCCCGTTCGCGGTCCTCGCCTGGGTGACAGCCAAATTCATTTGGCCGCCGCTGGCCCGGGCCTTGGACGAGCGCGCCAAGAAAATCGCGGATGGTCTGGCTGCTGCTGACCGCGCCAAGCTTGAGCTGACCGACGCCAACAAGCGCGTCGAGCAGCAGCTCAGTGCGACGCGTGACGAAGCCGCCAGGCGTCTGGCGGATGCCGAGCGCCTGGGTGCCAGCCTGGTCGAGGAGGCCAAGCGCCGCGCCAGCGACGAGGCCGCCAAGATCATGGCTGCCGCCAAGGCCGACGCGGAGCAGCAGCTGGTGCAGGCGCGCGGTCAGCTGCGCGACCAGGTGGCCGTGCTGGCCGTCAAGGGCGCCGAACAGATCCTGCGCCGCGAGATCGATCCCCGCGCCCATGCAGACCTGTTGTCGCAGCTGAAAAGCGAGCTCTGAGCCATGGCCGAGCTCGCAACCATCGCCCGCCCTTATGCCGAGGCGCTTCTCGCGGCCGGGGCCGACCAGGCCGCCGTCACGCAGGTGGCGGCGCTGGCGGCCGTGGCTGCCGATGCCGAGGTGCAGCAGTTCGCTGGTCACCCCAAGGTGACCGGCCAGCAGATGCACGAACTCATCGCCGGCCTGGCTGGTCGCCAGTTGGCGCTGGGCCCGATTGCACTGAACCTGTTGCAGGTCGTGGGCGACAACGGCCGTCTGGCCGCGCTGCCCGAGATCGCGCAGCAGGCCCAGGCGCTGCTGAATGCCCGTTCCGGCTTGTCGCGGGCGCTGGTGCAAAGCGCCTTCCCGATGGATGCGGCGCAGCTGGGCGCGCTGCAGCCGGTGCTCGAGCAGCGCTTCGGCCGCAAGCTGGAGATCGTTGTCGAAGTCGACCCCAGCCTGATTGGCGGCATCCGTGCCGTCGTCGGCGATGAAGTCTTCGATGCCTCGGTGCGCGAGCGGCTTGCGCGCATGCGCCAGGCGCTGACCGCCTGACCGGACAAGGTCTTTCCCATCCGCGCCCGCGCGCCCGATGAACCCCTCCAGCACGTCGGCACCGCCATATGCCAGCGTGACTGGAACTGCAAAGTCCCGGAGCACCCCATGCAACTGAATCCAGCTGAAATTTCCGAACTCATCAAGTCCCGCATCGAGGGCCTGGGCGCGTCGGCAGACATCAAGAACCAGGGCACCGTGGTGTCCGTCACCGACGGCATCGTGCGGGTGCACGGACTGTCTGACGCCATGGCCGGCGAAATGCTCGAGTTCCCGGCCACCGCGAGTGGCCAGCCCACCTACGGCCTGGCGCTGAACCTCGAGCGCGATTCGGTCGGCGCGGTGATCCTGGGCGAGTACGAGCACATCTCCGAAGGCGACACCGTGAAGTGCACGGGCCGCATCCTGGAAGTACCCGTCGGCCCCGAGCTGATCGGCCGCGTGGTCAACGCGCTGGGCGCGCCGATTGACGGCAAAGGCCCGATCAACGCCAAGATGACCGACGTGATCGAGAAGGTCGCCCCGGGCGTGATCGCCCGCAAGAGCGTCGACCAGCCGGTGCAGACCGGCCTGAAGTCGATCGACTCGATGGTGCCCGTCGGCCGTGGCCAGCGCGAGCTGATCATCGGCGACCGCCAGACCGGCAAGACCGCAGTGGCGATCGACGCGATCATCAACCAGAAGGGTCAGAACATGACCTGCGTCTACGTTGCGATCGGCCAGAAGGCGTCGTCGGTCAAGAACGTGGTGCGCGCCCTGGAAGCCAACGGTGCGATGGACTACACCATCGTGGTGGCAGCCACCGCGTCTGAGTCAGCCGCCATGCAGTACGTCTCGGCCTACTCGGGCTGCACCATGGGCGAATACTTCCGCGACCGCGGGCAAGACGCGCTGATCGTCTATGACGACCTGTCCAAGCAGGCAGTGGCCTATCGCCAGGTGTCGTTGCTGCTCCGTCGTCCGCCGGGCCGTGAGGCCTTCCCTGGCGACGTCTTTTATCTCCACAGCCGCCTGCTCGAGCGCGCCGCCCGTGTGAACGCCGACTATGTCGAGAAGTTCACCAAGGGCGAGGTCAAGGGCAGGACCGGCTCGCTGACGGCGCTGCCGATCATCGAGACGCAGGCCGGCGACGTGTCGGCCTTCGTGCCGACCAACGTGATCTCGATCACCGACGGCCAGATCTTCCTGGAGACCAGCCTGTTCAACAGCGGCATCCGCCCGGCCATCAACGCCGGCATCTCGGTGTCGCGGGTGGGCTCTGCCGCACAGACCAAGCTGATCAAGAGCCTGTCGGGCGGTATCCGCACCGACCTGGCCCAGTACCGCGAGCTGGCCGCGTTCGCGCAGTTCGCCTCCGACCTGGACGACGCCACCCGCAAGCAGCTGGACCGCGGCGCCCGCGTGACCGAGCTGCTGAAGCAGGCCCAGTACAGCCCGCAGCCGATCAGCCTGATGGCCGCCACGTTGTTCGCGGTGAACAAGGGCTTCATGGACACGATCGAGGTCAAGAAGATCCTGGCCTTCGAACACGGCCTGCACCAGCACCTGAAGAGCAGCCACGCTGCCCTGCTGGCCAAGCTGGAGAACGACAAGGCCATGGACAAGTCTGCCGAAGAAGAATTGACTGCCGCGATCACCGCGTTCAAGAAGTCCTTCGCCTGACATGACCACCCCCACGCTCGCTGCGCTTGCTGCCCCCCGTGGGGGCGCGGGCCGGCTTGGGGCGGCCCGGCGCCGCCCCGGCCCGATCAGCCACAAGGAGCACTGCCATGGCAGTCGGTAAAGAAATCCGCGGCAAGATCAAGAGCTTCGAGAACACCAAGAAGATCACCAAGGCCATGGAAATGGTCTCGGCCTCGAAGATGCGCAAGGCGCAGGACCGCATGCGCGCAGCCCGGCCGTATGCCGACAAGATCCGCAACATCACGGCCAACCTGTCGCAGGCCAACCCCGAGTACAAGAGCGCCTACATGCGCACCGGCGGTAGCTCGAAGGTGACCGGCTTCATCGTCGTCACTGCCGACAAGGGCCTGTGCGGCGGCCTGAACACCAACGTGCTGCGCGCCGTCACCAATGAGCTGCGCGAGGTGCAGGCCGCCGGCGGCACGGCGCATGCGGTGGCCATCGGCAACAAGGGCTTCACTTTCCTCAACCGCATCGGCGCCAAGGTGGTGAGCCACGCCACCCAGCTGGGTGACGCGCCGCTGCTCGAGAAGCTGATCGGGCCGGTGAAGGTGATGCTCGACGCCTTTGTCGAAGGCAAGGTCGACAAGGTGCAACTCTGCTACACCCGCTTCATCAACACGATGAAGCAGGAGGCGGTGATCGAGCAGCTGCTGCCGCTGTCGGCCAACCGACTGGAGCAGACGGCCGCCGAAAAGCAGCAGTACGGCTGGGATTACATCTACGAACCCGACGCCGCCTCGGTGATCGATGAACTGCTCACCCGCTACATCGAGGCGCTGGTGTTCCAGGCCGTGGCAGAGAACATGGCCTCGGAGCAGTCGGCCCGCATGGTGGCCATGAAGGCCGCCACCGAGAACGCCGGCAGCCTGATCGCCGAGCTCAAGCTGGTCTACAACAAGACCCGCCAGGCAGCGATCACCACCGAGCTGTCCGAGATCGTCAGCGGCGCCGCCGCCATCAGCGGCTGAACCCGCCGCCATACGCAACGAACACTGTTTGAAGGACTTGAAAATGGCCAATACACAAGCACAGGGCAAGATCGTCCAGTGCATCGGCGCCGTGGTGGACGTGGAGTTCCCGCGCAACGCCATGCCCCGCATCTATGACGCGCTCAAGCTCGAGGGCTCGGCCCTGACGCTGGAAGTGCAGCAGCAGCTGGGCGACGGTGTGGTGCGCACCATCGCGCTGGGCTCGTCCGACGGCCTGCGCCGCGGGCTGATGGTCAGCAACACCGGCGCGGCCATCACCGTGCCGGTGGGCAAGGCCACGCTGGGCCGCATCATGGACGTGCTGGGTTCGCCGATCGACGAACGCGGCCCGGTCGACCAGACGCTGACCGCCTCGATCCACCGCAAGGCCCCCAGCTACGACGAGCTGAGCCCCAGCCAGGAGCTGCTGGAAACCGGCATCAAGGTGATCGACCTGATCTGCCCGTTCGCCAAGGGCGGCAAGGTGGGCCTGTTCGGTGGTGCCGGTGTGGGCAAGACCGTGAACATGATGGAACTCATCAACAACATCGCCAAGGCGCACAGCGGCTTGTCGGTGTTTGCCGGTGTGGGTGAGCGCACCCGCGAAGGCAATGACTTCTACCATGAGATGGCCGACTCGGGCGTGGTCAACCTGGAGAAGCTGGAAGACTCCAAGGTGGCGATGGTCTACGGCCAGATGAACGAGCCCCCGGGCAACCGGCTTCGCGTGGCGCTGACCGGCCTGACGATCGCCGAATCGTTCCGCGACGAAGGCAAGGACGTGCTGTTCTTCGTCGACAACATCTACCGCTACACCCTGGCTGGCACCGAGGTGTCGGCGCTGCTGGGCCGCATGCCGTCGGCGGTGGGCTACCAGCCGACGCTGGCCGAGGAAATGGGCCGCCTGCAAGAGCGCATCACCTCGACCAAGGTCGGCTCGATCACCTCGATCCAGGCCGTCTACGTGCCGGCCGACGACCTGACCGACCCGTCGCCCGCCACCACCTTCGCCCACCTGGACGCCACCGTGGTGTTGAGCCGCGACATCGCATCGCTGGGCATCTACCCCGCTGTCGACCCGCTGGACAGCAACAGCCGCCAGGTCGACCCGAACGTGGTGGGTGAAGAGCACTACAGCACCACCCGCGCGGTGCAGTCGACCTTGCAGCGCTACAAGGAGCTGCGCGACATCATCGCCATCCTGGGCATGGACGAACTGAGCCCGGAAGACAAGCTGGCGGTGGCGCGTGCGCGCAAGATCCAGCGCTTCCTGAGCCAGCCCTTCCACGTCGCCGAGGTGTTCACTGGATCACCGGGCAAGTACGTGCCGCTGAAGGAAACCATCCGCGGCTTCAAGATGATCGTGGCCGGTGAGTGCGACCATCTGCCCGAACAGGCGTTCTACATGGTCGGCACCATCGACGAGGCCTTCGAGAAGGCCAAGAAGATCAACTAAGGAGCCACCATGGCCACCCTCCACATCGACGTTGTTTCCGCCGAATCGAGCATCTACTCGGGCGAGGCGAAGTTTGTGGCCCTGCCGGGCGAGAACGGCGAGCTGGGCATCCTGCCCCGGCACACGGCGCTGATCACCCGCATCAAGCCCGGCGCGGTGCGCATCCAGCCTGCCGATGGTGGCGAAGAGGTGTTCGTGTTCGTGGCTGGTGGCATCCTGGAAGTGCAGCCCAGCGGCGTCACCGTGCTGGCCGATACCGCCATCCGCGGCCATGACCTGGACGAAGCCAAGGCACTGGAAGCCAAGAAGCTGGCCGAAGAGGCGATGAAGAACGCCAAGAACGAGATCGACTTTGCCAAGGCCCAGGGCGAGTTCGCCACCATGGCTGCGCAGATCGCCGCCATCTCCAAGCTGCGCAAGAAACGCTGAGGGAGTCCCGCTGCATTGCGAAAGCCTGCCGGCAAGCGCCGCGCAGGCTTTTTTCATGGGTGCGCGGCAGCTAAGCTGCAAGGTCACACGCATCAGGAGCCGGCATGGGCAAGGACAAGGGCAAGACCAAGGGCAAACCGGAGGACACGCCTGCCAAGGCAGGCGGGCCAGTCGGTCGCCTGTCCAAGGCCGACTACCTGGCCGCACTGGCACCGCTGGAGCTGGAGTTGAACAACCTGGCGCGCTGGCTGGCGCACACCGGGCGGCGTCTGGTGGTGGTGCTGGAAGGGCGCGACACCGCTGGCAAGGGTGGCGCCATCGCCGCCATCGCCGACACCCTGAACCCGCGCCAGTGCCATGTGGTGGCGCTGGCCAAGCCCGGCGAGCGCGAGCAGGGCCAGTGGTACTTCCAGCGCTATGTGCCGTACCTGCCGGCAGCCGGCGAAATCACCCTGTTCGACCGCAGCTGGTACAACCGCGCCGGCGTCGAGCGGGTGATGGGCTATTGCACCGAGGCGCAGGCCCAGGCCTTTCTGCAGCAGGCGCCGGCCTTCGAGCAACTGCTGGCCGACGATGGCGTGCTGCTGTTCAAGTACTGGCTCACGGTCGATCAGGTCGAGCAGGAACAGCGCTTCAGCGAGCGCCTGACCGACCCGCTCAAGCGCTGGAAGCTGTCACCCATCGACCTGAAGGCGCGCGAGCAGTACGCAGCTTATGGCCGGGCACGCGATGCGATGCTGAAGGCCACGCACACCGCACACGCGCCCTGGACGCTGGTGGACTTCAACGACCAGCGCCGCGGCCGGCTGGCGCTGATCCGCCATCTGCTGGCACAGGTGCCCGACACCCAGGTGGCGCTCGTGCCGCTGACGCTGCCCAGCCTGCCCGGCTTGCTGAGAGAGCGCCTGCCCAAGGGCTTCAAGGCGATCTGACGACGGGGTGCACATCCCGCAGCTGCGGGCCGTGGCGAGGTGGAAGCCCTCAGTGCCGCCAGCTGCGGCGCGTGATTCAATCGCGCCGCGAGGTCGCACGCATGGATGTCAAGGCACAAGCCCTATCGCCGCTGGACTTGCTGGAGCGCTTCGACGTGGGCATCGTCCATCTCGATGAGCAGCGCCATGTCACCGGCATGAATACATTCGCGCGCCGCGTGTTGCCGGTGGCCGAGATGCAGCCCTTCAACCGCATGGTGCTGAGCTTCCACCCCGAGCGCTCCCAGCCCAAGGTCGAAGCGCTGCTGGACCAGGCCGCCACCTGCCCGGTGGCCAGCCCGCCGCCGATGACGATGATCATCAACATCCCGGAGCGGGTGTTGCTGATCAAGGTGTCGCGCATGTCCGGCGCGCAGCGCCAGCCCACCGGCTACGTGCTGGTGTTCTACGACATCACCGACGTCGTGGCTGCCAATGAACAACCACCGACGCCGGCAGGCCTGGTGCGGCGGCAGCTGCAGAAGATCCCCACGGTGTCGGGGCAGAAGATTGTCTTCATCGACGCTGACGACGTGCTGCGGCTCAATTCCGACGGGCACTACACGCGGGTGGTCAGCGCCGGCGGCAACCAGTTCTGCAACCTCGCCATCAGCGACCTGGAGTCTCGCCTGGACGCCGACCACTTCCTGCGCGTGCACCGCAGCCACATCGTGAACCTGCGCCACGTGGCCCAGCTGCTGCGCGTGGACGGCAAGCTGGTGCTGACGCTGCGCGGCGACGCCACCGAGGTGCCGGTGTCGCGTACCAGCAGCGCCGCGCTGATGGCGCGGCTGGGGATTGCGCCGGGCGCCGTCGCCACACGGGCCAGTGTGCGTGGCGACCAGAGCGGCGACCAGGGCGGCGACCAGGGCGGGTAAGTCCGGGGCTGGGACTTTCCCAGGGTTCGCGCAGTCGGCGGGCCCCGACAGCGCGGTTCGTGCAGCCAGACTGCATTTCGTGCAGCTGGGCAGCCTTTGCGCGCCGCACCGGCGTCACAACCGATTCATCGCGGTCGCGCGCGCTGCGCATTCGCGGTCAAGAATCAACGCCTGCCATCACCACACGCTGGAGACCCCGCCGATGATTCCACCCGCCTTCGATTACCACGCGCCCAAGACCGTGGGCGAAGCACTCGCGCTGCTCGGCAGCCTGGGCGCCGACGCCAAGATCCTGGCCGGCGGCCACAGCCTGCTGCCGATGATGAAGCTGCGTTTCGCGCAGCCGGCCCACCTGATCGACATCAACCGCATCCCCGAATTGCGCGGCATCTGCGAAGACGGCGCCGATGTGGTGATCGGCGCGATGACGGTCGAGAACGACCTGATCAAGAGCACCATCCTGCAAGCCAGGGTGCCGCTGCTGGCCGACGCGCCCAAGCAGATCGCCGACCCGCAGGTGCGCAATCGCGGCACGCTGGGCGGCGACATCGCCCACGGCGACCCCGGCAACGACCACCCGGCCATCAGCCTGGCGCTGGACGCCAGCTTCCTGCTGCAAGGCCCCAACGGCAGTCGCACGGTGAAGGCCGACGACTTCTTCCTGGGCACCTACATGACGGCGCTGGCCGACGACGAGATCCTCACCGCCATCCGCGTGCCGGCCTTTGCGCCGGGCACCGGCTGGGCCTACGAGAAGCTCAAGCGCAAGACCGGCGACTGGGCCACCGCCGGCGCCGCCGTGGTGCTGCGCATGCACGGTGGCACCGTCAGCCATGTGCGCATCGGCCTGACCAATGTCGCACCCACGGCGATTCGCGCCAAGGCTGCCGAAGCCGCATTGCTGGGCCAGCCGATCAACGACGCCACCCTGGCTGCCGCCGCCGCTGCGGCCAGCGCCGCCGCCGACCCGGCTGAAGACCTGCGTGGCGACATTGCCTACAAGACCGCGATGGCCGGCCAGATGGTCAAGCGCGCGCTGCGCGCCGCCGCCGCCCGCTGCCACTGAACCCAGCCAGGAGACACCACGACATGGCAAAGAAACTCATCACCGTCAACGTCAACGGCCGCAAGCAGGAAAAGGCGGTCGAGCCGCGCACGCTGCTGATCCACTTCCTGCGGGAAGAACTGCACCTCACCGGCGCACACATCGGCTGCGAGACCAGCCACTGCGGTGTGTGCACCGTGGATGTGGACGGGCAGAGCGTCAAGAGCTGTACCCACCTGGCGGTGCAGTGCGACGGCAGCGAGGTGTTGACTGTCGAAGGCCTGGCCGACAAGGGCGTGCTGCACGCGGTGCAGGAAGGCTTCTACAAGGAGCACGGCCTGCAGTGCGGCTTCTGCACCCCCGGCATGCTGATGCGCGCCTACCGCTTCCTGCACGAGAACCCGAACCCCGGCGAAGAAGAAATCCGCGCCGGCATGGCCGGCAACCTGTGCCGCTGCACCGGCTACCAGAACATCGTCAAGGCCGTGCAGTACGCAGCGGCCAAGCTGCAACAAGACCAGAAGGTGGCCGCATGAATGCACCAGTCGATCCGACCCTGCTGCAACGCAAGGACGCCCTGCAAGGCCTGGGCGAAAGCCGGCTGCGCAAGGAAGACGCGCGCTTCATCCAGGGCAAGGGCAACTATGTCGACGACATCAAGCTGCCCGGCATGCTGCACATGGACATCGTGCGCAGCCCCTTTGCCCATGCCCGCATCAAGTCGATCGACAAGAGCGCGGCGCTGGCCGTGCCCGGCGTCATCGCGGTGCTGACTGCCGACGACCTGAAGCCGCTGAAGCTGCACTGGATGCCCACGCTGGCGGGCGACGTGGCCGCCGTGCTGGCCGACGAGAAGGTGCACTTCCAGATGCAGGAAGTCTGCGTCGTCATCGCCGAAGACCGTTACGCGGCCGCCGATGGTGTCGAGGCCGTGCAGGTCGAATACGAAGAACTGCCGGTCGTCATGGACCCCTACGAGGCCTTGAAGCCCGACGCCCCGGTGCTGCGGGAAGACCTGGCCGGCAAGACCAGCGGCGCGCACGGCGCGCGCGAGCACCACAACCACATCTTCACCTGGGACGCGGGTGATGCAGCCGCCACCGAAGCCGCTTTCGCCAAGGCGCCGGTGGTGGTGAAGGAACACATTTTCTACCCGCGTGTGCACCCTTGCCCGCTGGAGACCTGCGGCTGCGTGGCCAGCTTCGACCCGGTGCGCGGCGAGCTCGTCACCTACATCACCAGCCAGGCGCCGCATGTGGTGCGCACGGTGGTGAGCCTGCTGTCGGGCATCCCCGAGAGCAAGGTGCGCATCGTCAGCCCCGACATCGGCGGCGGTTTCGGCAACAAGGTCGGCATCTACCCGGGCTATGTCTGCGCCATCGTCGCGTCCATCGTGCTGGGCAAACCGGTGAAGTGGATCGAAGACCGCATCGAGAACATCAGCTCCACCGCCTTTGCGCGGGACTACCACATGGACGGCGAGATCGCCGCCACGGCCGAAGGCAAGATCACCGGCCTGCGGGTGCATGTGGTGGCCGACCACGGCGCCTTCGACGCCTGCGCCGACCCCACCAAGTTTCCCGCCGGCCTGTTCCACATCTGCAGCGGCAGCTACGACATCCCGGCGGCCTATGCGCAGGTCAAGGGCGTGTACACCAACAAGGCACCGGGCGGCGTGTCTTACCGCTGCAGTTTCCGCGTCACCGAGGCGGTGTACCTGGTCGAGCGCATGGTCGATGTGCTGGCGCAGAAGCTGGGCATGGACAAGGCCGAAATCCGCGCCAAGAACTTCATCAAGAAAGAGCAGTTCCCCTACACCAGCGCGTTCGGCTTCGAGTACGACAGCGGCGACTACCAGACGGCGCTGGACAAGGTGCTTGCCGCCGTGGACTACAAGGCCCTGCGCGCCGAGCAGGCCGCGCGCCGCGCCGACCCGCATGCCACGCACCTGATGGGCATCGGCCTGGTCACCTTCACCGAGGTGGTGGGCGCCGGCCCCAGCAAGATGTGCGACATCCTGGGCGTAGGCATGTTCGACAGCTGCGAGATCCGCGTGCACCCCACTGGCAGCGCCATCGCCCGCATGGGCACCATCACGCAAGGCCAGGGCCACCAGACCACCTACGCGCAGATCATCGCCACCGAGCTGGGCATCCCCAGCGAGGTGATCCAGGTGGAAGAAGGCGACACCAGCACCGCGCCTTACGGCCTGGGCACCTACGGCAGCCGTTCCACGCCGGTGGCCGGCGCAGCGATTGCGCTGGCGGCGCGCAAGATCCATGCGAAGGCACGCAAGATCGCGGCGCACCTGCTGGAGGTGGGCGAGAACGACCTCGACTGGGAGATCGACCGCTTCAATGTCAAGGGCGACCCGGCGCGCCACAAGACCATGAAGGACGTCTGCTGGGCGGCCTACAACAACGTGCCGGCCGGCCTGGAGATGGGCCTGGAGGCGGTGCACTACTACGACCCGCCCAACTTCACCTTCCCGTTCGGCGTTTACCTGTGCGTGGTCGACATCGCGCGCGAGACCGGCGAGGTGAAGGTGCGCCGCTTCTATGCGCTGGACGACTGCGGCACGCGCATCAACCCGATGATCATCGAGGGCCAGATCCACGGCGGCCTGACCGAAGGTTTTGCGGTGGCCATGGGCCAGCAGATGCCGTTCGACGCGCAGGGCAACCTGTTGGGCAACACGCTGATGGACTACTTTTTGCCGACGTTCGTCGAGACGCCGCACTGGGAGACCGACCACACCGTCACGCCCAGCCCGCACCACCCGCTGGGCGCCAAGGGCGTGGCTGAATCACCGCACGTGGGCTCGATCCCCACCTTCACCAATGCGGTGGTCGATGCGTTTGCCCACCTGGGCGTGACGGAAATGACCATGCCGCACAGCGCCTACCGCGTCTGGCAGCAGCTGGTGAAGTCTGGAGTGGCGCTCTAAATGGAAGTCAAACTCGATAAACGCTACCCGCTGGAAGTGACGGCCGAACAGGCCTGGGCGGTGCTGCAGGACATCCACGCGGTGGCCCGCTGCATGCCCGGGGCGCAGATCACCGAACAGATCGACGCCACGCACTACAAGGGCACGGTCAAGAGCAAGGTGGGCCCGGCGGTGCTGCAGTTCGGTGGCGACATCGAAGTGCTGGGGCTGGACGCAGCGGCCAAGTCGCTGCAGATGCTGGGCAAGGGCGCTGACAAGTCGGGTTCATCGGCCTCGATGAACCTGGCGGCGCACCTGGAAGCGGGCGATGCGCCCGGCAGATCGGTGCTGGTGGGCGTGGCCACCATCGTCGTCAGCGGCAAGTTGGCGCAATTCGGCAGCCGGCTGCTGGTACCGGTGTCCGATGCGATGCTGGCGCAGTTCGCCAACAACTTCCGCGCTGCGGCGGCGGCTGTGCCGGCGCCGGCGGCGGCCGCTGAAGCGCCGGCCGCTGCGCCGGCGGTGGGGTCGGATGCGCCGGCCGTCGCCAGTGCAGCCGCACCGGTCCCCGCGCCGGTGTACAAGGCGATCACGCCGGCCCCGGTGAAGGAACTCAACGCGCTGGCATTGATGTGGACCGTCTTCAAGGGCTGGCTGGCCGGCCTGTTCGGCAACAAAAAGCGCCCATGACCACAGAAGACCAGGCCTTGCGCGAAAGCCTGCACCGCGCGGGCTACATCGCCGACGAGGCCCTGGCGACCACGCTGTGGCTGGCGGCCGAACTGCAGCGGCCGCTGCTGCTCGAAGGCGACGCCGGCGTCGGCAAGACGGCGCTGGCCGTCGCCCATGCCCAGGCTACCGGCCGGCGGCTGGTGCGCCTGCAGTGCCACGAAGGCCTGGACCTGGCGCAGGCGGCCTATGAATGGAACTACGGCCGGCAGTTGCTGGCCATCCGCGTGCACGAGACGGATTCGACGCGCATTGCCGAAGCAGACCTGTTCGCCCGCGACTACCTGCTCGAGCGCCCGCTGCTCACCGCGCTGACCAGTGAACAGCCCTGCGTGCTGCTGATCGACGAGATCGACCGTGCCGACGAGGCCTTCGAGGCCTTCCTGCTGGAGCTGCTGGCCGACTGGCAGCTGACGGTGCCCGAACTCGGCACCATCCGCGCGCGCCATGTGCCGGCGGTGCTGCTGACCAGCAACGGCACCCGCGAACTGAGCGACGCGCTGCGCCGCCGCTGCCTGTACCACTGGCTCGACTACCCGACCCTGGCGCGCGAGATTGCCATCGTGCGCGCCACGCTGCCTGGTGCCGAGAGCGCGCTGGTCGAACAGGCCGTGGCCTTCGTGCAGCGTCTGCGCCGTGAAGACCTGGGCAAGACGCCGGGCGTGGCCGAGACGCTGGACTGGGTGCGCGCCTTGCACCGCCTGGGCCATGGCGCCTTGCCCGACGACCCGCATGCGCTGACGCACACCCTGGCCTGCCTGCTGAAGACGCGCGAAGACCGCTTCCAGCTCGGCCCCGACCGTGTGCTGCAGTTGCTGGAAGGCCGCAACAAGCAGGCGGCCGAAGGCGTTGCAGTGAAGCACGCGCAAGCCGCCTGAGGTTGCCGGTGCGCCCGCCGATGACCATGCCGACCGCGCAACCGCAGGCCGAACCGCTGCAGGCCATTGCCGGCTTCGCCGCACTGCTGCGCGAGCACGGCCTGCGTGTGGGTGTGGCCGAACAACAGGCCTTCGTGCAGGCCGCGCTGGCCTTGCCGCTGTCGCGCGGCACGCACATCGGCGCTGCCTGGCGCGCCATCGCCTGCCACGACGCACGCTCCTGGCGGCAATGGCCCGAGCTGTTCGAGCGCTACTGGCAGCCGAACCGGCTGACCGGCACGGTGCGTGTCAGCGGCCAGACGCGGCCGGCACGCGACATCCGCCAGGTGGTGCAGCAGTTGCAGGAATCACTGGGCGACGAGGCGCCGCGCAAGGCTGCGCGGGCGATGGACACCGCGCTGCAATCGGCGCCCGACGAGGCCGGCGGCGACGACCACGACGCTGCACACCGTGCCCAGGGCGGCGCCAGCCGCACCGACGCGCTGCACGACCGCAGCTTGTCTGAATGGCTGCCACAAGACCTGAGCTTGCTGACGCAACTGGCCGAGCGCATTGCCCGCCGCCTGCGTGCGCGCCTGACCCGGCGCAGCCAGGCGCACCCGCAGGGCGCGCGGCTGGACCTGCGGCGCACGCTGCGCGCCAGCCTCAAGACCGGCGGCGTGCCGCTGGCGCCAGCCTGGCGCCGGCCTCGCCGTGAACGGCCACGGCTGTTCATCCTGGTCGACGTCAGCCGGTCGATGGAGACACATGCGCAACTCTTCCTGCGCATCGCGCGTGCCTTCGTGCAGGCGGCCGGCGCACGGGTGTTCGTCTTCCACACGCGGCTGGCCGAAGTCACGCCGCTGCTGCTGCGTGACTCGGCCAACGTGCAGGAGAAGATCAACGCCGTCACCGCCGGCTTTGGCGGCGGCACGCGCATCGCCACCAGCCTGGCCGATTTCCACGGCGTGCACGCACGCGCGCAGCTCGGCCGGTCGTCCCGGGTGTGGCTGCTGTCCGACGGCTTCGACGCCGACGAGCCGCAGCGCCTGGACGAAGAACTTGCCGCCGTGCGCGGGCGCGGCGCCCGCATCACCTGGTTCCACCCCGGTGAACGACGCCCTGCATCCGACGCGGTGCAGCGCGCGCTGCCGCGCGTGGGCCGCTTCGTCCGCCTGAACAGCCTGCGCGACCTGGCTGAAGCCGTCGACATCCTGTCGTGAGGCCGTCGACATCTGGTGTGAAGCCGCCGACATCCTGTCCTGAAGCCGCCGCCATTTTTGTCCTGAAGGAGCCCTTGAACATGAACACCACCGACATCCTCTCAGCCGCCAAGGCGTTGCAAGACAAGGGCCAGCCGTATGCCCTGGTCAGCGTGCTGCGCGTGCTGGCACCGGCCTCGGCCCGGCCGGGCGACAAGGCCGTGGTCACCGCCGACGGCATCAGCGCCGGCTGGATCGGCGGCGGCTGCGCCCAGCCGGCGGTGATGCGCACCGTGCGCCAGGCCTTGCAGGACGGCCGCGCCCGTGTCATCCGCATCGCCCCGGCCGAAGACGGCGCGGTGCGTGAGCTCGACGACGTGCTCGAATTCGGCATGGCCTGCCATTCGGGCGGCACGCTGGAGTTGTTCATCGACCCGATGCTGCCGGCCGCGCGCCTCACGGTCATCGGCGACACGCCGCTGGCCGCCGCCCTCAGCAGCCTGGCGCCGCGTGTCGGCCTGCCGGTGACGGTGATCGCCAGCGGCGCCGACGCCGCCCGCTTCCCCGACGCCGTGCGGGTGCTGACCAGCGACGAACCCGGCGCCGACATCGCCGCCGGCAGCTTCGTCGTCGTCGCCACCCAGGGCCGGCGCGACCTGCAGGGCCTGCGCGCCGCGCTGTCGCTGCGCGCGGCCCAGGTGTTCTTCGTGGCGAGCGCGCGCAAGGCCGAGGTGCTGAAGGCCGCGCTGATCGGCGCCGGTGGCGATGCCCAGGCGGTACACGACATCGTCGCGCCCGCCGGCCATGCCATCGGCGCGCAGACGCCCGAGGAGATCGCGCTGTCGGTGCTGGCCGCCGTGGTGGCTGCGCGGCGAAGCGCACCGGCGGCTGTGGCTGAAACTGCCGTGTCCCGCAGCGAGGCCGCAGCGCAGCCCAAGCCTCGGCCTGTGCCGCTGCCCTTGCCCGACATGGCGCCGATCGCCGGGTCCTGCTGCGGCGGTGCGCAGGCTGCAGCCGCGCCGTTGGTGGTCCAGGCACTCGCCGTCGACACCAGGCCCGGCAGTTGCTGCGGCGGCTGAACACAACAAGGAACACACCATGGGATGCATCCTCAAGGGCGGCGGCGGTCTGTACAGCCGGGTGGTGGTGGGCGCGGTGCTGCTGGCCGCCGGCAGCGGGTCACGCATCGGCAACCGGCCGAAGAGCCTGCTGGAGCTGGGCGGTGTGCCGCTGATCCGCCGCCAGCTGATCGCCTTGTCTGGCGCGGGTGTCGATGAGGTGGTGGTGGTGCTGGGCCACCATGCCGACCTGATCGAGCCGATGGTGCAGAGCTTTCCGGTCACGCTGGTGCGCAACCCGAACCCCGACGACGGCCAGGTGTCGTCGCAGCGCCTGGGTCTGGCCGCGCTGACCGGCAAGCTCGACGCGGTGATCGTGGCATTGGCCGACCAGCCCCTGATCAACGCGCAGGACATCACCGCGCTGATCGGCGCCTACAAGCAGCGCCCGGAAGGCGCGTCGGTGGTCTACCCGCTGGTGCACGGCGAACGCGGCAACCCGGTGATGTTCAGCAGCGACGTGCGCGAGCAGATCCTGTGGGGCGCGGCCAACGTCGGCTGCCGCCAATGGCAGGCGGCCAATGCGCAGGCGGTGGCGCCGTTCGTCACCGACAACCGCCGCTACCGGGTCGACATCGACACGCCCGAAGACCTGGAACAGTTCAGCCGCAGCACCGGCCACACGTTGCGCTGGCCCGCATCGCTGGCACCGGCATGACACGGTCTTGCGGCGGGTGGGCTCTGCACATTGCCGCGTGCCTGTGGCTGGGGGCCTGCGAAGCAATGCACAGCGCGCACCGGCACGCCGCCACCAGCGCGCCATCGCGTGCCCGGACTGGCGCTGCGGTCTGCGCCTTGGCGCCCGCAGCAGCGGTGCTGGCATTGGGGTCGGCGCTGGCGTCGCTGGGGCCGGTGGCGCTGCAGCCGGCACATGC
>JBBRVT010000019.1:0-21109 GCA_038246615.1 Burkholderiales bacterium | reverse complement strand
GTCACTGCGGCAACAAGTTAAGCCTGATGACCATAGCGAGGTGGTCCCACTCCTTCCCATCCCGAACAGGACAGTGAAACGCCTCTGCGCCAATGATAGTGCGGGTTCCCGTGTGAAAGTAGGACATCGTCAGGCTAGTATGAAGCGAATGGCCTCCGACACCTGTCGGAGGCCATTTTGCTTTCGGCCCTGGGTGCCGGTTGCGATTGGGGTATGTTGGGCTTCTGTTGCCTGCTTGGCGAATGGGTTTCCTCAGCTCACGCAGGATACATCGCGCCAAGTACCCTGGGGCCGGCTGCACCGGTCACGTCAGTGCAGTTGGCGGGCAGCCGATCGACATGTGCCTGGGCCAGCCAGGCAAACGCTGCGGCTTCGACATGCATTGGGTCGATGGCATGCACTGTTTGGATCGCCCGCACTCGCACGCGGGGTAGTTCGGTCGCCAAAAGCCGCATCAGCTCGATATTGCAGGCGCCTCCTCCACACACCAGCAGCTGCTCGAGTTGTGGCATCCAGCGGGTCAGGTCGCCCGCCACGGAGCGCGCGGTGAACAGTGCCAGGGTTGCTTGCACATCCACAGGGCGGATGCGGCCCGTGCGGATCGACGCCGCTTTCAGGCGGCTCTCCAGCCAGTTCGTGTTGAACAAATCTCGGCCTGTGCTCTTGGGCGGGATCCGTTGCAAAAATGGCTCTTGCAGCATGTGTGCCAACAGCGCCGCTGACGGGTTGCCTTGGGCGGCCCAGATTCCCTCTGCGTCGAACGCAGAGCCCGTGTGCTGTTCGCACCAGGTGTCCAGCAGAACATTCGCAGGGCCGCAATCGTGTCCGCTGGTGCGGCCATCTGCATGCAGGAGCGTGACGTTGGCAATGCCTCCCAGATTCAACACGGCGACGTCGCGGCCAGGTTGCGCAAACATGGCACGGTGGAAAGCCGGCACCAACGGTGCACCCTGGCCGCCGGCAGCCACGTCTCGGCTGCGGAAGTCGCAGACCACATCGATGGCCGTGCGCTCGGCCATCAACGCGCCATTGAAAAGCTGGCAGGTGTAGCCGGTGCTGTCGAATTCACCTGGGCGATGCCGCACAGTCTGGCCGTGTGCACCGATCGCAGCAACTGCAGCAGCCGGCAATTCCAACGTGGTCAGCAGTGCGTCGACCACCTGCGCATAGGCATTGGCCAACGCATTGCCGGCCAGAGCTGCGCGATGCAACTCATCTGCCCCACTCTGATTCAGCTGGAACAGCGATGTCCGCAGGGCCGGGTCGAAACGCCGGTGCACATGCGACAACACCGTGCAGTGTGCGGACCGCGATAGATCGACCACCACACCGTCGATGCCATCCATCGAGGTACCGGACATCAGCCCGATGTACAGCGACGGCCGCATCGGTGGCGACCGCCTCAGCGCGCGAAAAGCGTCAGCCCAGCAGCTGACCCAGGCGCAATGCCGGTCATTCCGCGTTGCCGCGGAAACCGATCATGGTCTCGGCTGCGTCGAGATGCAGCATGGCCACCTTGGCAGCGGCCTCGAAACGTGGTCGCGCGGAACCATCGAGTTGCAGTGCTTCACTGGTGCGTGCAATGGTCAGCGGGTCTCGAAACTCACCGTTGACCCGAAACTCGAAGTGCAGGTGCGGCCCGGTGGCCCAGCCGGTCGCACCGACGGCGCCGATCAACTGGCCCTGCTCGACCCGCTGGCCGGCGCGCACGTCGATGCGGCTGAGGTGGGCATATACGGTGCTGCGGCCGTTGGCGTGCTGCAGATGCACCACGTTGCCGTAACCGCCCTGGCGCCCGGCGATTTCCACCACGCCGTCGCCGACGGCACGCACGGGGGTGCCGGTCGGGGCGCTGTAGTCGACGCCGTTGTGGGCCCGCCAGCTCTGCAGGATGGGATGGAAGCGTTGTGCAAAGCCCGACGTGACACGGGAGAACTCGAGTGGGCTGGCCAAAAAAGCACGTTGGCGGCTCTTGCCGTCAGGCGAGAAATAGGCGCCTCTGCCCTTGCCGGCGTCGGCAAACCAGACGGCCTTCAACTCGCGACCGTGGTTCACGAATTCGGCCGCCAGGATGCGCCCTGTGGCATCTTTCCAGGTGATCGGCTGATCATCGGCTGTCAGTGCCTCGAACACCACGCTGAAGGTGTCACCGCGCCGCAATTCGCGGTGGAAATCGACATCGCCGCTGAAGATCTCGATCAGCTGGCTGGCGATGGCGTCTGGCAGCTGGGCGTCGTCAGTGGCCGCCCACAGCGAGCTGCGGATGGTGCCGCTGCCCAGACGGGTCTGCGCCACCAGTGGCACCGTTTCCAGCAATGTGCTGAAACCGGTGTCGCCACGCGCGATGGTCATGCGCGTGAAGTGGGTCTTGGCTCGCAGCGGGTCCAGCGCGGGGAAGCGCGCCACCAGTTCCAGCAGCGAGCCGTCAGGGTCGGTGCGCACTTGCACCATCTTGTTGCCTTGCCCATCGACGATACGGCGCGCATCGCGGTCACGCCGAAGGTGGTTGGCGGCCAGCGGGTCGGCCACGCCCAACCGCCGCAGCAGCGAATCTGCGGTGTCGCCTGCGCGGGTGAGGTCGTGGCGGTTCAGCTCCAGCCGGTGCTGGGCCAGGTCGTCGAGCTGTTGCAACAGGCCAGGCACGGCCAGCGACTCCACCACCACGCGCTTGGGCAAGGCTGCGGCGTCTGGCGCCAGCGGCGCAATGCCGAAGGCGGTCACAGCGAAGCCACCCAACCCCAGTACGACAGCGGTTGCGATGCGGCGCGGGTGCCGCTGGGCGGCCTGCTGGGCCTGGACGAGCCAGCGTTGAATGGTCGTGTTGCGCAGTTGCAAAATCAGGGCTTCCTCGCGCAGGGCGAACAGGGCACGGTGCGTCCCCCGGCTGCGTGCAAGTGCAATGCCAGCTTTGCACCGCCGCGTGATGTCAATGGTCTTGTGGGTAGCTGCAGCCTAGAATCACAGGCTTTTCACCACGGCGCCCGTGAATAAATCACGCCCGCCACACCCGCAAACAAAGGGTTGGAGTATACCCAGCACCTGGGGCTCCCCCATATAGGGCAAGTCCCGAGCTGCCGACCATGTCACACCCCGCGCCTCTCATGCCCACCGCTGCGGTTGCCGCGCACCCCGTCACCGACCGGGTGCTGGAGGCGATGGCGATCTCGCGCCGACAGTGCGAGGAACTGCTGCCTGAAGCGGATTGGCTGAAGAAGCTGGCCCGCGCTGAGGCCACCGGGCAGCCCTTGCGCATCAAGCTGGGCCTCGACCCGACCGCACCCGACCTGCACCTGGGCCACACCGTGGTGCTCAACAAGATGCGCCAGCTGCAGGACCTGGGGCACCAGGTGATCTTCCTGGTGGGCGACTTCACAGCGATGATCGGCGACCCGTCGGGCCGCAACACCACCCGGCCGCCGCTCACGCGGGAGCAGATCGAGGCCAATGCCCGGACCTACTACGCCCAGGCCAGCCTGGTGCTGGACCCGGCGAGGACCGAGATCCGCTACAACAGCGAATGGAGCGACCCGCTGGGCGCCCGCGGCATGATCCAGCTGGCATCGCGCTACACCGTGGCGCGCATGATGGAGCGCAACGACTTCCATGCCCGCTTCCAGGCAGGCACGCCGATCAGCGTGCATGAATTCCTGTATCCGCTGATGCAGGGCTATGACTCGGTGGCGCTGAAGAGCGATCTCGAACTGGGTGGCACCGACCAGAAGTTCAACCTGCTGGTGGGCCGCCAGCTGCAGCAGGAATACGGCCAGGAGCCGCAGTGCATCCTGACCATGCCGCTGCTCGAAGGGCTGGACGGCGCCGAGAAGATGTCCAAGAGCAAGGGCAACACCATCGGCATCACTGAAGACGCCAACAGCATGTTCGCCAAGACGCTGTCGATCAGCGATGTGCTGATGTGGCGCTGGTTCGACCTGCTCAGCTTCCGCAGTGAGGCGGCGGTGGCCCAGCTGCAGGCCGAAGTGGCCGCAGGGCGCAACCCCAAGGACGCCAAGGTGCTGCTGGCGCGCGAGATCGTTGCCCGCTTCCACAGCGCAGCGGCGGCCGACGCGGCCGAAACCGACTTCAACAACCGCGCGCGCGGCGGCATCCCCGACGACATCCCCGACGTGGTGCTGGTCGGTGCGCCGCTGGGCATCGGCGCACTGCTCAAGCAGGCCGGGCTGGTGCCGTCGACCAGTGAAGCGCTGAGGCTGATCGAGCAGGGTGGCGTGCGGCTCGATGGCGCGGTGGTCAGCGACAAGGGCCTGAAGCTGCAGGCCGGCACGGTGGTGGTGCAGGTGGGCAAGCGCAAGTTCGCGCGGGTCACGCTCGCGGCCTGATGCAGGTCAGCGCCTACCTGAAGTTGTCGATCGCGGTGGCACTCGCCACCATCGCGCTGAAGACGGGCGCCTGGTGGTTGACCGATTCGGTGGGGTTGTTGTCCGACGCGCTGGAATCACTGGTCAACCTGGCCGGCGCCATCTTCGCGCTGATGATGGTGACACTGGCCGCGCAGCCGCCCGATGCAGACCACCCCTACGGGCACCACAAGGCCGAGTATTTCTCCAGCGGGTTCGAAGGCGTGCTGATCCTGGTGGCGGCAATGGCCATCATGGCAGCGGCCGTGCACCGGTTCTTCAACCCGCAGCCGCTTGAACGGCTGGGTTTGGGGCTGGCGCTGTCGGTGATCAGCTCGGTGCTGAATGGCGCGCTGGCTGTGGCCATGCTGCGCAAGGCACGTGAGCACCGATCGATGGCCCTGGAAGGCGATGCACGCCATCTGATCACCGATGTCTGGACAACCGCCGGCGTGGTGGTGGGCCTGCTGGCGGTGCAGGCCACCGGCTGGCTGTGGCTCGACCCGGTGATCGCCCTTGCGCTGGCCGCCAACATCGCCCGCGAGGGGGTGAAGCTGGTCTGGCGCTCGGCGGACGGCTTGATGGACCAGGCGCTGGAGCCCGCAGTGCGTGCGCAGATCGACGCGGCGCTGGGAGAGTTCGCGGTGCACACCATCCGCTTTGACCATGTGGTGACGCGCCGCGCCGGTGCCCGCCGGTTTGTCGATCTGCACATGCACATGCCCGCTGGCTGGACGCTGGGCCGCGCCGCTGCCGTGCGCGCCAGCGTCGAACAGGCGCTGATGGCTGCGGTGCCCGGCCTGCGCGCCACCATCCAGTTGCTGCCGATGGGTGTGGAGGCGCATTTCGACGACCAGCGCGACCCGCTGTGATCGCCCTGGTGCAGCGGGTGCGCGAAGCCAGTGTGCTGGTCGGCGGCGCCACGGTGGGCGCCATCGGCCCCGGCCTGCTGCTGCTGGTGTGCGTCGAGCCCGCCGACACGAAAAGCGCAGGCCGCCCGGCTGGTCGGCAAGCTGCTGAAGCTGCGCATCTTCAGCGACGCCGCCGGCAAGATGAACCGCAGCCTGGTGGACGTGGGTGGCGGCCTGCTGGTGGTCAGCCAGTTCTCGCTGGCGGCCGATGTGCGCGGCGGCAACCGCCCCAGCTTCACCGGCACGGCCGGGCCTGAACAAGGCCGGGCGCTCTACGAGGCGGTACTGCGCCTGGCGCGCGAGCGCCCCCCGATGGTGCAAGCCGGCATCTTCGGCGCCGACATGCAGGTCGCCCTGGTCGACGACGGCCCGGTGACCATCCCGCTGCACATTGGTTGAAGGCACGGAACAAGACAGGGCGCCGGAGCGCCCTGCGGATTGGTCCTGGCAGCCGCCGTCAATCAGCGTACTGGCCGGCGGCCTTGATCACCGGGCCCCACTTGCCGATCTCGGCCTCGACGAACTTCTTGTGCTCGGCGCCGGCCAGGCGGGCGTCGGTCATCACCACGGCGCCCAGGGCTTCCTGGCGCTTGATGAGCTCGGGGTCTTTCAGGGCGGCGCGCAGTGCGGTGTTGAGCTTGTCCTGCACCGCCTTGGGCGTGCCCTTGGGTGCGTAAAGGCCGTGCCAGATCGACACGTTGAAGCCCTTCAGGCCGCTTTCGTCCAGCGTGGGCAGTGTGGCCAGGGCGGGCGCTGTCAGCCGTTTGGGCGTGGTGACCGCGAAGGCCTTGATCTTGCCGCCCTCGATCTGCGGCACGGTGTTGGTGGTCTGGTCGCACATCAGGTCGACCTGGCCGCCGAGCAGGTCGGTCATGGCCGGGGCGGTGCCCTTGTAGGGCACGGTGGTCATGTCCACCTTCAGCGCCTGCTGGAACAGCAGGCCGCAGAGGTGCGACGCAGCACCCAGGCCGGCGTTGGCCAGGTTGATCTTGCCCTGGTTGGCGTTGATCCACTTCAGCAGTTCGGTCATGTTGCCGGCCGGCAGCGTGCTGCGGCCCACCAAGGTCATGGGCACCTCGTTGACCATGCCCAGGTACTCGAAGTCGCCCAGGGCGTCGTAGGGCAGCTTGCGGTACAGCGCGGGTGCGGTGGCCATGCCGATGTGGTGCAGCAGCAGGGTGTAGCCATCGGGCGAGGCCTTGGCCACCTTGGCCGCGCCCAGCGTGCCGCCGGCACCGCCCACGTTCTCGATGATCACCGGCTGGTTCAGCTTCTTGCGCAGCACGTCGCCCAGGTCGCGCGCCACCTTGTCGGTCGGGCCGCCGGCGGCGAAGGGCACCACGATGGTGACCGGTTTTTCGGGGTACTCGGCCAGCGCCGCCAGACAGAGGCTGGTCAGCAGGGTGGCGATCAGGGTCGTTTTCATCGAAGCTCCAGGGGGTGGCAATGTGCAAGGGAACACATCGTAGGCCCAGGGCAGCACGGCTGTGCCCCGGAAACTACCTGGCTTGTCGTTCAGCGCACCACGAGCTGCCGCTGTCGCCAGCCGCGCCGCTCCCAAGTTCCCTCATTCCCTCTCCGGGGGGCCTGACGCGAAGCGGCAGGTCTGGGGGCTGCTCTCAGTCGTCGCTGTCGTTCCACAGGGCGAGTTGCTTCCTCAGATCTGCCACGAAGTGGCGCAGGTCGGCACTGTTCGTCAGCGGCTTGTCCAGCCACTGCGGGCTGTCGCGTGACGGCCGCTTCACCCGGGCCGCCTGCAGCACCGCGCCGGCTGCGGCCGCACGCGCAATGGCCATGCCGCGCCGCTCGAAACGGCCCTCGCGTTCGGTCAGGCCCAGCGCCCGCATCTCGCGCTTGAGCGTCTGCAGCGCCTGGTCGGGTTGGAACGGCGGCAGTGCGCCGCTGAAGTCGTCGTCGGTGGTCATTGGGTCGCTCCCGGTTGGACAGTGGGTCGCCGGGGCGCTGTCCGCGCTGGCACCGCTGGCGCCGCTGCGCGCCGGCGACCAGCAGGCGGGTAGAGCGTAGCTCAGGCGCGGCGGCGCACCACCGCAGCCAGCAGCCCCAGGCCTGCCAGCAGCAGGGCCAGGGTCTGGGGCTCGGGCACGGCCGTGATGCTGTAGCTGCCGAAGCCCCCGGCTGCGCCTGCGCCGGTGTAGGACAGGTAGGCTTCGCCGGCAAATGCGGTAAAGCCCGACACCAGCGACAACTGCGGCCGCAACGCCGCGTCGGCACTGTCGGCATCGACGTAATCCAGGCCCAGGAACACGCCGCCGTCGTAGAAGACAGCCGGCACGGCGTCGGCATTGGCCAGGGTGTAGGTCTGTCCTGCAAACTGCAGCGAGAAGCTGGTCAGCGCGATGTTGCCGGTGAAGCCCGCCACCGCAGCGCTGCTGTCGTAGGCAAAGCTGCCGCTGAAGCGCTGCCCGGCAAGCGGGCCGCTGTCGGTTCTGCCGGCCAGGTCGAACAAGCTGGTGGCGGCATGGGCGGTGCCAGCCTGCAGCAGCACCAGGCAGGCCAGGGTGGCAAGGGTCAGGGTTTTTTTCATGGCAACTGCCTTCGGCAAGATTCGGTGTGACGGCGCGGGTTTCACAGGCGCAAGTTGTCTGGTGCGGTCAGCGCGGTGCAGCCCAGGTTCTTCAACAACACCAGCGGCCGCCGCGCGGCCGGGCCGGCGCTGCCGTCGGGGTCGACCGACACCAGCGCATCTGCGCCCAGGGCCATGCACACCACGTGGCCGCTGGCCAGCGGATTGGCCGGCACCGACAGGCTCTGCAACAGGCCGGTGAGCACCAAGCTGTCGCGGCCGGCGCGGAAGTTGGTGATGGTGTCGCCGCCGTCGAGCACGCTGGTGTAGACGAACTGGTTGCGCCCGCTGCCGCCGGTCAGCAGGTCACGGCCGGGGCCACCCACCAGCACCGTGTCGGTGGCACCAGCGGTGAGCATGTCGTTGCCGGCGCCACCGCGCAGCATCACCGGGGCTGTCAAGGCCAGCGCCACCACGGCCGGGTCGTGGTCGGAATTGCGGAACTCGTCGCCCGCGAACAGCGCATCGACGAGGTTGGCGGTCTTGAAGTTGACGTTGTAGTCCAGCACGCCGGGCTCGTCGGCATTGATGTGCCAGTGCGCCGCGCCGGCCACCTGCCCCAGCGCCAGCGAGGGCGTGGCCAGGGCATGGTCGAGATAACCCCACTGGCCGTTGAAGACATAGCCATAGGCCTGTGCACCGCCATAGCTGCCGATCAGGTCGCGCCAGCCGTGGTCGGTGAACAGGGCGATCGGGTCTTCCTTGGCATAGGCGTTCAGGTCGCCCAGGATCAGCACGTCGGGTTCGGCGGTGCCGGTGGGGTCGGTGGCCAGCCAGCTGCGCATCAGCTGCGCGGCGGCCAGGCGCACCGCGTTGCAGTTGCCCTGGCCGTCGAAGGCGTCGGGCGCGTCGCAGGCGCTGCCCTTGCTCTTGAGGTGGTTGATCACCGCGATGAAGCGGGCGCCGTCGGCCTGCTCCCAGGCCTGCGCCAGGGCCGGGCGGTTGCGCGGGCCGCTGTCGCCGCCATTGACGAAGGCGGTGCTGTTCAGCGCTGCGGTGCGGCCCACCGGGCGCACCCGCTGCGGCTGGTAGATGAAGGCCACCTTGATCGCGTCGCTGCCCATGGCGTTGGGCTGGCCGCTGCGCAGGTCGGCGTCGATCAGCGCATAGCGGCCGGGTGCGGCAGTGTTCAGCGCATCCACCAGCGCCTGCTGTGCACTGCCGGGGCCGTAGCCGTCGTTCTCGATTTCCACCAGGCCCACCACCGCCGCGTCCAGCTTGGCCAGGGCCGCCACGGTCTTGACCAGCTGGCGCGGATACTCCACCAGGAACTGCGCCGCCTGGTTGGCAGCGCTGCCGGCATCGGAGCCGGCACCGCGGCAGCCGACCGCCGCCGCGCCCACGCCGCCGGTGCAGCCGGCCACGTTGTTGAAGAAGTTCAGCACATTGAACCCGACCACCCGCAGTGCGCTGGTGGTCAGCGGCGCGGTGGCGGGCCGGGCGTTGGTGGGCTGGAAGTTGGGCGCGGTGCCGCCCAGCGCGCCCAGTGGCCGCACCCGCCAGGCATTGCCGCTGGCGGCATGGCCGGCCCAGGTGAAGGTCATCACGCCGACGATGCCGCTGGCGGTGTCGCCACCGCGCAGGGTGTTGCCAGCCGACAGCGGCAGGCCGCCCCTGCCCCAGACGATGGGGTCGGGGTTCTGCGATTGCAGCGCGTCGTCGAGGATGATGCGGCCCAGCTGGTTGGCGGCTTGCAGCGCCAGCGCGGCGGCACCCGGCGACACCACGTTGGTCGGTTGCGCCTGGCGGCCGTCGACCGACAGCACCACCTGGCCGAAGCGGCCGAGCTGGAAGTGCTCGGTCACGTACAGCGTCTGCGGCAGGCGCACCAGCATGCCTTCATGGCGCTCAGCGAAGGCGGCTTCGGGGAAGGGCAGCAGCAGGTCGGTGGGCGCGATGCTGCCAGTGCCGCAGGCGACGACAGCCGTGGGTGTGAGCTGGGTCTGCCCCTGGAATTCAGCCACCGTGCCGGTGACCCGCACCACCTGGCCCGGCGCCACGCTGTCGGTGTTGCCGTTGAAGACGAACAGCCCGTCCGAGGTGGCCGGGTTGCCGTCGCCGGCGTCTTGCAGGTAGAACCCGCGCAATGCGGGCGAGGCGCCTTCGAAGTCACCCACCACCACGCCTTGCACCGTCACCACGCTGCCGGCCAGCGGCGAGGTGTCGGTGCTGCCCTGTACCGCGCCGATGGCAGTGGCAGGCAGACTGCAGGCCGCCGGCAGCGCCTGGGCTTGCGCCCCGCCGGCCAGCATGGCCAACACGCTGGCCATGCAGGCGGCGAGCGGTGGAAGGCGAAGTGGTTGGGTCATCGGGAAGTCTCCGGGGTCAGGCGCGGCGGCGGGCCAGCAGGCCCAGGGCGGCCAGGCCGGCCAGCATCAGGGCGTAGGTCTCGGGCTCGGGGACGGGAGTGGCCGACACCGTCACCATGTCGAAGCGCCAGGTGCCGTTGGCCGAGTAGGTTCCGGTCGAGCTGGACGCCAGGTAACCCGTGCCGCTCGGGGCAAAGGTGGAGAGCACACGCAGCGCGAAGCTGGTGTTGTCGTTGGCACCCGTCACGCTCGACAGGTCCAGGGTACGCAGGTTGAACCAGGTGTCGCCGGCATTGCCGTCGAACGTGGCGGCGTCCACCCAGTTGCTGCCGTTCAGCGTGTACTGCACGGCTTCATAGCGCGATGAGGTGTTGCTGTGGCGCAGGTCGTAGCTGAACACGATGTTCTCGAAACCCAGCGTGCTGACGCTGAACTGCACGCCGCGGGTTTTGTTGCCCGCGCCCTGGGCGGCGTAGGTGGTGGTCTGCCAGCCGGAATCGTCGCTGGTCTCGGGGTCGGACGAGCCGGCGCCGCTGTTGAAGCCGGGCGAAGTCACACCGCCGACCAGCGACGCCGTGCCGCTGCCCACGGCAGGCAATGTGCTGCCCGAGGATGTGCTGTTGTCAGGCACCGTGGAATTGAAATTCCACAGCGCCAGGGTGTCAGCCTGTGCGGCCAGCGGGGCGGCGGCCAGTGCGGCCACCAGGAAGACGATCTTGATCATGCTGTTGCTCCGGGTTGGTGGCCGCGCATGCTGGCGGCCTACACATCCGGAGGTTAGGGGCGGAAGATGAACGCGGCGTGACGAACCACGCCGCCCGCCCCGCCTGGTCACCCGCGTTCAGGGTGTTGCTTTGTTCAGATCAGCGACTCGGGTTGTTGACTCCATACACCACATGTCCTGCTGGCGCGTGCCTTGCAGCACTGTCGACATGCCGCGGGTGGTCGTCGAAAAAGAAGTCGGGCTCGAACGCGCGCAGGAATTCGCCTTTGGGCAGGCCGCCCAGGAACATCGCTTCGTCGACCTCGATCTGCCAGTCCATCAGCGTGCGGATGGCGCGCTCATGCGCCGGCGCGCTGCGCGCCGTCACCAGCGCGGTGCGCACCCGCATGCCCGATGCGAAGCCGGCGCGGTGCAGCGCCTGCAGCGCCTGCAGCAGCGGCTTGAACGGCCCGGGCGGCAGGGGGGTGCCGGCCTGCGCCTGCTCATGCTGCTGGAACGCGGCCAGCCCGTCGCGCTGGTAGACCTGCTCGGCCTCGTCGGAGAACAGCACCGCGTCGCCGTCGAAGGCGATGCGCAGTTCCTGCGGGTGCGCGGCCGATGCCTGCGGCGACTGCGGTGCCACCCGCGCCGCCGGCACGCCGGCGTCCAGCGCCGCACGCACATCGGCGGCATTGGCCGACAGGAACAGCTGCGCATCCAGCGGCGGCAGGTAGCGCCAGGGCGGCGCGCCACGGGTGAACACGCCGCGCTGCACCGCCAGACCGTAGTGCCCGCAAGAGCGGAACACCCGCAGGCCCGAGACCGGGTCGTTGCGCGACAGGATCACCACCTCCACCCGGGCCGGCGCACCAGCTTCGGCGCCGGCATTGAAGGCCATCAGCTTGCGCGCCAGCGCAAAGGCCACGCCCGGGCGCGCGGGCTCGTCCAGCCGCGCCAGCTGCAGCTGCATGTAGGCGTGGTCGTCGCCGGCTTCGAACACCAGGTTCTCGGACTCGAAGTCGAACAGCGCACGCGACGACAGCGCCACCACCAGCGGTGCAGCGGGCGCAGGCGGTGCGGCGGGCGGCGCGTTGTCCATGCGACCCATGATAGGGGGGGGCTGCTGCGGGTAGCCGTGGCTGCCCTTGCTGCGCTGCCTGCTCGCGCCTTGATGCGCGTCGGCCTGGCGGACCTGGTGGGCAGCGCCCGGGCCGCCGGCCCGGCGCCGCTGCTGCTGGACGACGCGTATGCCGAGGTCGGTCCGTGGCCGACGCTGCAACTGCTGTCAGACCCCGGCGGCCGGCTGACACTGAGGGTTGTGCGCCAGCCCCTGGACATCTTCACATTGCCGACCGCGCCGCATCCAGGCCGACCTCTACCTGCTGCGCGGCGGCAGCCTGGTACAGCCTGGTGCAGCCTGGTGCAGCAGGCGCGCCTGGGCACTGCCCATCCAGGGTGTGGCGCTGGCGCTGCTGGCCAACAGCCTGGCGCACTGGATACGCCTGCGCGCCCCGCTGTTCGCGACGTATGCACTGATGCTGGCGCTGGCCACCCCGGCGCCCTGGCGCCTGGCGCGCCAGGGCGACCACGCAGCGCTCTGTGTGTTGTTGGGCTGGTGCGCCGGCATGCCGAACGCACCGAACCGGAGCGTGCCGCGATGGTGTCGATGGCCCACACCGACGCGCAGACCGGCCCGCCCGACCGGCGCTGCAGCAGGCGATGGCCGCAGCGCTGACCGCCAGCCATGCCCGCCATCCGCTGGCGGCGTTCCTGCTGCACCTGGACGGTGTCTAGCTGGTGAGCGACCGCCTTGGCCACGATGCCGGCAACGCGCTGCTGCTGCAGGCGGGCCAGCGCATGCGCAGCCAGGTGCGCCAGGGTGACCAGTTATTCGACCAGCCCTTCGACGTGGCCGGCTAGCACTGCCGGGTAGGGCCTGACCATCGGCTCTGCGCTGGCGCCGCATGACGGCAGCCATGCCGATGATCTGCTCAAGCGTGCCGACGCGGCGATGGAAGCCGGCAAGCAGGCCAGCCGCCACACCGTGCGCTGCGGCGGCGCTGCGATGCCGCAGCACTTGCGCGTCTACGGGCCTGACCTTCAGTTCATGAAGCCCAGCGGGCCGCGCTTGCCGCCGTGGCCGGCGGCGGGCAGGTCGGCCAGCTCGATGCAGCCGCGGCCATCGAGCCGGGCATTGCCGAAGGCCGTCATCCAGGCGCGGCGCATGTCGCGCGGGGCCAGGTCGGCCAGGCGGTCCAGCACCTCGTCAGCCGGCTCGGGCTCGAAGCGCTGGCCCCAGTCGTGCTGGCCGCGGATGCCGGCGTAAAGCCGCCGGGCGATGGCGCGCGCCGCGTCGCGGTCGGGCATGTCGACCTGGTAGACGTTGACGCGGTTGAGGATGGGATCGGGGATGCAGCGCTCGTCGTTGGCGGTGGCCACCCAGATCAGCTGGCTGGCGTCGACCGGCACCTCGGCGAATTCATCGACGAAGGCGCCGGCGGTGTCGTGCTCCAGCAGGCTGTAGAGCGCGCCCAGCGGGTCGTAGGCATGCTCGCCACGGGCCTTGTCGATCTCGTCGACCACCATCACCGGGTTGGCATACTGGCCGTCGACCAGGGTTTCGAACACCTTGCCCGGCCGCGCGCCCTTCCACTGGCTGCTGGCGCCCGACAGCACCCAGCCGGCGGTGAGCGAGCTCATCGAGATGAAGCCCATGCCGGTGCCCAGCAGCTTGGCCACCTCGCGCGCGAAGTGCGTCTTGCCCACGCCCGGCGGGCCCAGCAGCAGCATCGGCGTGATCTCCAGCGCGTCGCGGCTGTCGTGGCACAGCGCCAGCTGCCGGCGGATGTCGTCGAGCACGGCGTGGAAATTCGGCAGCTCGTCGTACAGGTGGTCCATCGCAGGCAGCCCGCTGGGCTTGACCTGGAAGCGCTCCGGCCCTTTTTCCAGCATGCGCTCGTAGGTAGTGCGCAGGTGCTCGTGGTCCTTGGGCGGCAGCTTGTGCAGAAGGCGCTCGACCTCGTCGCAGCGGTAGACGGCGCGCATCTGCGCCACCGAGAACCCGCTGCTGCGGGCAGAGCCTGGCGAAACGGCCACCAGGTCGGTCGATGAACTGCGCATCCGGGCACCTCCTTCAGGCTTGCACCACCATTGAAGCGCTGCCAGGCCCGGGCAAGGGGCGGAACAAGCGGCCGATCACCCGCTTGTTGGCTTGGCGCTGCACAAATACTAGCAAGAGACAGGCCGCCGCAACCGGCCCGGTCACCCCCCCGCCTGGTGGGGCAACCCGTCCGCAGCGCTGTTGATGGTGGCCGTCACCGCCTGGCCGGGGCTGGCGCAGGCAGCCGACACCACCACCGGGGCGCGCAACCTGGGCGACTTCGAAGCGGTGCAGACCCAGGGCCCGACGCTGCGGGTGCGCCAGGGCGTCGTGGCCAGCGTCGGCGTGACGGCCGAGCGCAACTGCTGCCCCTGCTGGAGACGGAGGTGCCGCCGGCGCTGTCGACACGGGTGAAGGGCTCCGGCGACATCCGCGCCGAAGGCCTGGTGGCCGACACGGTGGATGTCGGCATCGTCGGCAGCGGCTCGGTGACCCGGCGCTGAGCGCCCGCAGCCGCGCCGGACCAGCGCCGGACCAGCGCCGGGGCAGCGCCGGGCCAGCGCAGAATCGGCCCGGGAGCCACAGCCACCGGGGCGCACATGGGCGGGCACGCAGGCAGCAACGGCAACCAGACCGCAGGGCCGGCCCAGGTAGGGCAGCGTTGCAGCAGCCGTATGCCGGCTGCGACACGGCGCCGGCAGTGCAGCAGCGCGCCACCGCAGCGTTGGCGCAGAGCATCGGCCTGGCGGTGGGCGGCGGCAACCTGCTCGTCGACCTGGCCGGCGACGCGCAGACCCTGCTGTGGCAGGCCTGGGCCGACGGCCTGCTGCCGCCGGCCGAGCAGATGGTCTACCGCCAGCAGGTGGAAATCGCACTGCTGACCGCCGCCGCGCCCTGCCCGGTGCCCACCGCCGAGCGCCTGCTGGCGCTGCTGCGCGCCGGCTGCCTGCAGGTGCGCCACGGCACCGGCACGCCGCACTGGCTGCCCGACGCCGATGCCTGGCACCTGCCCTGGGCGCTGGGCGACGAGCGCGCCACGGTGCTGGTCGACACCCGCAGCGCCCTCGACCGCCGCGTGGACAGCCCGGCCCAGCCAGGGCTGGTGCGCAGTCTGTTCGCCCAGGGCCTGCTGCAGCCGCACCGCGTGGGCGGCCAGCCGACCGACGGCGCCGCAGTGGACATGGCCAGCCTGCGCGCCATCGGCAGCCGGCAATGTGTTCGTGGCCGGCATCTGGCTGTGGGGGCCAGGCTTCTTCACCAGCTCGGCCTGCATGATGGCGCGCGCCGCGCAGACGGTGCTGGCCGGGCTCAACCCCGGCAGCGTGCCGGCGCCTACTTCACCCAGGTGTTGAGCTGGATGATCGGCAGCAGCACCGCCAGCACGATCAGCATCACCACCCCGCCCATCACCACGATCAGCAGCGGCTCCAGGATGGTGGCCAGTGCCATGGCCCGGCGCTGCACCTCGCCGGTGAGCTGGCGCGCGGCGCGGTCCAGCATCTGCGGCAGCTGGCCGGTCTGCTCGCCCAGGCGGGCGAACATCGCCAGCAGGCCGGGAAAGCGCTTCTTGGCCGCCAGCGCGGCGGCCAGCGGCGCGCCTTCGCGCACCTGCACCAGGGCGTCGAGTGCGTCGGCGCGCAGGGCGCGGTTGCCCAGTGTCTCGGCGGCGGCCTGCAGCGCCTTCAGGATCGGCACGCCGGCATTCGCCAGCATTGCCAGCGTGCCGGCGAAGCGCGCCGCGTTGTAGCCGCGCGCCACCCTGCCCACCAGCGGCAGGTTGAGAAAGGCGGCGTCGAAGCGCTGGCGGAAGGCCTCGCCGCGCAGCGCCAGGCCGAGTGCCACCGCGCCGACCGCAGCGCCCAGCACCACCGCCCAGCCCCAGGTGCGCACGAAGGCGCTGAGCGCCAGCATCGCCGTGGTCAGCCAGGGCAGCGCGCGCTTGTTGCTGGTGAACACGCTGGCCACCTGCGGCACCACGTAGGTGACCAGGAAAATCACGATCACGAAGGCGATCAGCGAGACGATGGCCGGGTACAGCGCCGCGCCCAGCAGCTTGCTGCGCAGCGCCTGGCGCTCTTCCAGGTCGTCGGCCAGGCGTTCGAGCACCGCGCCCAGCGCGCCGCTCTGCTCGCCGGCGGCCACCACCGCGCGGTAGACGTCGTCGAACTCACGCGGGGCGCTGGCCAGTGCGCGGGCGAAGGGCGAGCCGGCGTTGACTTCGGCGCGCAGGTGCGCCACGAGGTCGCGCTGGGCGGGCTGGTCGGCCTCGTCGGCCAGGGCGGTGAGCGCTCGCTCCAGCGGCAGGCCGGCGCCCACCAGGCCGGCGAGCTGGCGTGTCCACACTGCCAGCCCGGTGCTGCTGAACACCCGCCGGGCCCAGCGCGAAGCGCCGGCGGTCTGCACGCTGGCGGCCAGCGCCGCCACGCTCAACGGCACCAGGCCCTGGGCGCGCAGCTGGCTGCGCGCCGCCTTGGCGTTCTCGGCCTCCAGCACGCCGGTGCGCGGCTTGCCGTTGTCGTCCAGCGCTTCGAAGGTGTAGGCGGGCATGGCAGTGAGTATCGGCGACGGCGGCGGGCGCGCCGCCGTGGCGGATGCGTGCGCAGGCGTACAGACCCGCAGCCAGGGCGGGCGCAATCTTGCCCCTCCAGCAACCCCTGATCGGACCCACCGTGAGCACCAATTACGTCACCCGCGACACCTACGGCATGTATGCCAGCGGCCAGCAAGGCCCCGGCCCCCGGCTGATGGGTGCCGACACCCTGCTCGGCAACGACGTCTACAACAACGACGGCGATGACCTGGGCGACATCAAGGAATTCATGATCGACATGGGCACCGGCCAGATCGGCTATGCGGTGCTGTCGTTCGGCGGTGTGTTCGGCATGGGCGACAAGCTGTTCGCCGTGCCCTGGCGCGCGCTGAAGCTCGACACCACCAACCACCGCTTCACGCTGAACGTGCCCAAGGCCACGCTGAAGGACGCGCCGGGCTTCGACAAGGACCACTGGCCGTCGATGTCCGACAAGGCCTGGGCCACCGGCGTGCACAGTTTTTACGGCACGCCGTACGAGACGCCCTGAACCTGCGGCGTCACAAGCACCTGGTCGCGCGTCACGCGCGTCACGCGCTGCACCGCTTCAAGCGCCGTACCGCTCACTGAAGAGTGGTGTCGTCGCTGGCCAGGCGTGCGCCCTCGGTCACCGGCTGGCCCCTGTGCCAGCCGGAAGTTCGTAGGCCAACTGGCGCTCATGCTTGAGCGCCAGCAGGTAGACCTCGCTGTCGCTGTGCGCATACAGCAGCAGGTGCCGTTTGAGCACCACCTCACGCAGGTTCGGGGCGCCGAGCCCGGCAGCAAGTTGCTGCGCCCGCTGTGCCAGTGCTTGGCCCTGTAACGATGCAGCATCGAGAAAACGGGCGGGCCGGCCGCTGGCCGGCGCCCAAGCCAAACGTCGCACGACCTCCTGCAATTCCTGCAGCAGGCCTTCGTACCGCGCAAGCGCTGTGTCTGGGTTTTGCGCCAGCGTGAACCGCAGCATCGCCTGCTGGCTGCCGGCAAACGCACGTGTGGCCCGCACGCGGGCGCCGGCCGGCAGCGTCACGGTGCAGGAACGGTGGTCAGTGCCTGCTGCAGTTCTGCATCGGTCAGCAGGCGCCCGGCCAGCGCGTCTTCCAGTCCGGCAATGGCGGCATCGGCCATCACCAGGTGGGCGTGCTCGGCTTCCAGCGCGTGCCAGCGATCGAGCTGTCGGGCATCCACCAGGGCCACATAGCTGGTGCCATTCTTGGTGAGTACTTTCTCGGCGCCGTGCTTCACCACGTCTTCAGCCAGCTCGGTCAGTCGGGCCCGGGCCTCGCTGATCGGGACGATGTCGGAGGAGCGGATGGCCATGGGCAAACCTTCAAGATTACGTTAATGAATATCTTAACGAATGAAGGGTTGGCGCACAAGCTCAGAGCCTGAGAGTTTTTCGGGCATGCCCGAGCAGCGCGTCAAAGGGCACCCGATCTAGGCGCAAAGCGCAGCCATAGCCCGGGCTATGACGAGCATTTGCAACGACGAGCGGGGGCACTTTGGCGTGATGAGCGGGCGTGAACGAAAGACTCATGAGGAAACGCCGGGCCGCTCCCAAGTTTCCTCATCCGCCTCGGGGGGCCTGACGCGAAGCGGCAGGTCTGGGGGCGCTCTCAGGCTCGCAGGCCAGCGCGCTGCTCAACGCTGCACGCTCAGGCGCCAGACGACGTTGCCGACATCGTCTGCCACCAGCAGCGCGCCGTCCTGGCCCAGTGCCACGCCCACCGGCCTGCCGTAGGCCTTGCCATCCGGGCTGAGGAATCCGGTCAGCACGTCCTGCGGCAGACCGGTCGGCCGGCCCAGCGCAAACGGCACGAACACCACCTTGTAGCCACTGTGCGGGCGCCGGTTCCAGGAGCCATGCTGGCCGATGAACATGCCCTGCGCATAAGCCGCCGGCAGCGTGGTGCCGCCCGACCAGGCCAGGCCGAGCGAGGCGGTGTGCGGCCCCAGCGCGTAGTCGGGCACGCGGGCCTGAGCGACCAGGTCGGGCCGGGGTGGCTGCACCCGCTGGTCCACATGGCTGCCAAACCAGCTGTAGGGCCAGCCGTAGAAGGCGCCGTCCAGCACGGCGGTGAGGTAATCGGGCACGAGGTCGCTGCCGAGCTCGTCGCGCTCGTTGACCACCGTCCACAACGCGCGCGTGTCGGGCTCCCAGGCCATGCCGTTCGGGTTGCGCAGGCCGCTGGCGAAGGGCCGCAGGCTGCCGCTGCCCAGGTCGAGCTGCCAGACCGCTGCGCGGCCCACTTCGGCGTCCATGCCACGTTCACCCACGTTGCTGTTGGAGCCCACGGTGATGTAGAGCGCGCGCCCGTCGGGGCTGGCCAGCAGGCTCTTGGTCCAGTGGTGGTTGATCGGGCCGGCCGGCAGGTCTGCCACCTTCACGCCGGCGGCGGTGATGCGGGTCTGCCCCAGCGGGCAGGGGAAGCGCAGCACCGCGTCGGTGTTGGCGACATACAGCATGCCGTCGACCCAGGCCATGCCGAACGGCGAATTCAGCCCTTCCAGCAACACGAAACGCTCGTCGGCAGCACCGCGGCGCTGGCCGTCGCGCAGCAGCGTGATGCGGTTGGCGCTGGGCGTGGCAGCGCCGGCGCGCGCCATCACCAGGCCCATGATCCAGCTGCGGATGCCTTGCGCGTCGTCGGGCTTGGGCGGCGCGTTGCTTTCAGCCACCAGCACGTCGCCGTTGGGCAGCACCAGCAGCCAACGCGGGTGGTCGAGCCCGCGGGCGAAGGCGTTGACCTGCGTGCCCGGCGGGCCGCTCGGCGCCAGGTCTGCCGGCCAGCCCACTGCCGGGGCAATGTGCACGGTGGGGATCAAGCTGGGGCGCGGCGCAGGCAGGCTGGGCGTCGGCCCGGAGCCGGCTGCCACCGGCAAGCGTGCCAGGTCGCCGCAGGCCGCCAGGGCCAGCGCAACACAGGCGCCCAAGCCGATGCGGAACGCAACCTGAAGCCGTCGCCTTGGCGGCGGCACCGCGCTCGGCGCGGCGGCAGCACAACCCATCGGAACCTCCTGAATATCGCCGACTGCAGGGCAAGGTAAGCGGCCGACCGACCCGGGTCTGTGCGCCGCCGCACTGTCAGCGGCCGAGTGCGCCGGATGCCCGAGGGGCCGTTTGCCAGCGCACGGACACCGCACCCTGGCAGAGCGCACGATCAGCTGGTGGGTGCCCGTCCGTCGGAATGCCATTGAATGCCATCGGACATGACGACTGGGTTGGACACCTTCCACCCGATGTCGAAACGGCAGACCGCACGGAGAGCTTCAAACCATGGCTGAACAGCGAACCGAGCAGGACGCGATGGGCGATGTGGCGGTGCCCGCAGAGCGACTCTGGGGCGCGCAGACCCAGCGCGCCCTGCTGCACTTCGCCATCTCGGGCGAGCGCATGCCGGTTGAGTTTCTGCATGCACTGGCGCTGGTCAAGCGCGCCGCTGCGGTGGTCAACGGCGCACTCAACCTGCTCGATGCCGCGAAGGCGCGCGCCATCGCCGAAGCCGCCGACGCGGTCAGCGCGGGCCGCCACGACGGCGAGTTTCCGCTGGTGGTCTGGCAGACCGGCTCGGGCACCCAGACCCACATGAACATGAACGAGGTGCTGGCCAACCTGGCGTCGGTGCGCCTGGGCGGCCCGTTGGGCCAGGGCCGGCTGGTGCATGCCAATGACGACGTCAACCTCGGCCAGTCCAGCAACGACGCGGTGCCGACGGCGATGAACCTGGCCGCCGTGCTGGCGCTGCGCCACGATCTGCTGCCCGCCTTGCGCTGCCTGGCCACGACGCTGGAGGACAAGGCACGCCAGTTCGCCGCCATCGTCAAGATCGGCCGCACGCACCTGCAGGACGCCACCCCGCTGACGCTGGGCCAAGAGATCTCGGGCTGGGCAGCACAGCTGCGGCACGGCGAAACCCACATTGCCGCCGCGCTGCCGCATCTGCGTGCGCTGGCCATCGGCGGCACTGCGGTCGGCACCGGCCTGAACACCCACCCCGAATTCGCGCTGCGCATGGCCGCCGAGTTGAGCCAGCTGACCGGCGAGGCCTTCCACACCGCGCCGAACAAGTTCGAGGCGCTGGCCGCGCACGATGCGATCGTGCACGCGCATGGCGCACTCAAGACGCTGGCGGTCTCGCTCGTCAAGATTGCCAACGACGTGCGCTGGCTCGCCTCGGGGCCACGCTGCGGCCTGGGCGAGATCGTGATCCCGGCCAACGAGCCCGGCAGTTCGATCATGCCGGGCAAGGTCAACCCGACGCAGTGCGAGGCCCTGCTGATGGTCTGCGGGCAGGTGTTCGGCAACGACGTGGCGGTGGGATGGGCAGGCGCCAGCGGCAACTTCGAGCTCAACGTCTGCAAGCCGCTGCTCCTGCACAACTTCTTGCAGAGCGTGCGGCTGCTGGCGGGTGCCATGCGCAGCTTCCAGCAGCATTGCGCTGCCGGCATCGAGCCCGATCGCGCCCGCATCGCCGACTTGCTGCAGCGATCGCTGATGCTGGTGACGGCACTGGCGCCGCACATCGGCTACGACCGGGCCGCCGAGATCGCCAAGGCCGCGCATTGCGACGGATCGGG
>JBBRVT010000018.1:0-21203 GCA_038246615.1 Burkholderiales bacterium | reverse complement strand
GCCGGCGGCTGCATGCTCGGCATCGGCACAGGCCGGGTTGTCGCGCAGGCGGGCGATCTGCCAGCTCACCGCATCCCAGGCCTGCTGCAGATCATGCAGCGGCGCGCTGAACTGCAGCTTGGCGTCGCGCCAGACTTCCACTGCGCCGCTGTCGTTCGGCTTGCCGACCACATGGCTGTGGCGCGACAGGCCGTGCGCGCGCAGCACGCCCATCACCGCGTCACGCTCGCTGCGGCGCACCTGGATCAGCACGCCCAGCTCCTCGTTGAACAGCGCCTGCAGCGTCAGCTCATGGCGGCGCTCGCCCACCTGGGTCGCCCAGTTCTTGGAATCGCCATGCTCGGCCAGGCTGCTGCTGATGCCGTCGCCTTCAGTCACCAGCAGGTCGACGTTCAGGCTGATGCCCAGGCGGCCGGCAAAGGCCATCTCGCAGGCCGCCGCCCACAGGCCGCCGTCGCTGCGGTCGTGGTAAGCCAGCAGCTTGCCTTCACGGCGCAGCTGGTTGATGGCCGCCACCAGCGCCACCAGCTGTGCCGGGTCGTCCAGATCGGGCACCACGTCGCCGAACCGGCCCAGCACCTGGGCCAGCATGCTGCCGGCCATGCGCTTCCTGCCCTGGCCCAGGTCGACCAGGATCAGCGTGGTGTCGCCGGGCTGCAGCTGCGGCGTCAGCGTGCCGCGCACATCGTCCAGCGTGGCAAAGGCGGTGATGACCAGGCTGACCGGCGCGGTGACCTGCTTGTCCACGCCGGCGTCCGTCCACTTGGTGCGCATCGACAGGCTGTCCTTGCCCACCGGGATGCCGATGCCGAGTGCAGGGCACAGCGCCATGCCCACCGCCTGCACCGTGTCGTACAGCGCGGCGTCTTCGCCCGGCTCGCCGCAGGCGGCCATCCAGTTGGCGCTGAGCTTGACCCGCTGCAGGTCGATCGGCGCCGCCAGCAGGTTGGTGATGGCCTCGGCCACCGCCATGCGGCCGCTGGCCGGGGCGTGCAGCGCAGCCAATGGGGTGCGTTCGCCGATCGCCATGGCTTCGCCCCGGAAGCCGGCGAAGTCGGCCAGCGTCACCGCGCAATCGGCCACCGGCACCTGCCAGGGGCCGACCATCGGGTCACGGTGGCTCAAGCCGCCCACGCTGCGGTCGCCGATGGTGATCAGGAAGCGCTTGCTCGCCACGGTGGGGTGGCGCAGCACGCTGAAGGCCACGGCGTCGAGCTTCACCCCGGTGAGGTCCAGCGGCGCCTCGCTGCGTGCCACCCGTTGCACGTCGCGGTGCATCTTGGGCGGCTTGCCCAGCAGCACCTGCATCGGCATGTCGATCACCCGCTCGCCACCGGGGCCGTCTTCCAGCACCAGGTCGGGTGCATCGGTGGCCACGCCGACCACCGCGTAGGGGCAGCGCTCACGCGCGCACATCTGTTCGAACAGCGGCAACCGGTCGGGGTCGATCGCCAGGGTGTAGCGCTCCTGGCTCTCGTTGCACCAGATCTCCTTGGGCGCCAGGCCGGTTTCTTCCAGCGGCACGCGGCGCAGGTCGAAGGTGGCGCCCTTGCCGGCGCCGTCCACCAGCTCGGGGAAGGCGTTGCTGATGCCGCCAGCGCCGACATCGTGGATGGCCAGGATCGGGCTCGACTCGCCCAGGCTCCAGCAGTGGTTGATGACTTCCTGCGCCCGGCGCTGGATCTCGGGGTTGCCGCGCTGCACGCTGTCGAAATCCAGCGCGGCGGTGTTGGTGCCGGCGGCCATGCTGCTGGCCGCGCCGCCGCCCATGCCGATGCGCATGCCCTGCCCGCCCAGTTGCACCAGCAGGGTGCCGGCACCGAAGGGCAGCTTGTGCGTCTGCCCGGCGCTGACCGTGCCCAGGCCGCCGGCGATCATGATGGGCTTGTGGTAACCACGCTGCACACCGGCCACCCGCTGCTCGAAGACGCGGAAGTAGCCGGCCAGGTTGGGCCGGCCGAACTCGTTGTTGAAGGCCGCGCCGCCCAGCGGCCCGTCGACCATGATCTGCAGCGCGCTGGCGATGTGCGCCGGCTTGCCGATCGGGTCACGCTCCCAGGGCTCGGCCAGGCCGGGCAGGTGCAGGTGGCCGACCGAGAAGCCGGTCAGCCCGGCCTTGGGCCGCGCGCCGCGGCCGGTGGCGCCTTCGTCGCGGATCTCGCCGCCAGCGCCGGTGGCCGCGCCGGGGAACGGGCTGATCGCGGTGGGGTGGTTGTGCGTCTCCACCTTCATCAGCACATGGGCGATCTCGTCGCGCGCGGCGTAGGCGGGCGCATGGGTGAAGCCCGACGCTGGGGATTCAGGCAACCAGCGCTGCACCGGCCCGCCCTCCATCACCGCCGAGTTGTCGCTGTAGGCCACCACGCTGTGCTGGGGGTTCAGTTTCTCGGTGTTGCGGATCATGCCGAACATGCTCAGGCCTTGACGCTCACCGTCGATCGTGAAGTCGGCGTTGAAGATCTTGTGGCGGCAGTGCTCGCTGTTGGCCTGGGCGAACATCATCAGCTCCACGTCACTGGGGTTGCGGCCCAGGCGGGTGAAGGCGTCGACCAGGTAATCGATCTCGTCGGCACTGAGCGCCAGGCCGAACGCGCTGTTGGCCGCCACCAGCGCCGCCCGGCCCTGGCCCAGCAGGTCGACATGGGCCAGCGGCTCGGCGGTGCGGGCGTCGAACAGGTGGCGGGCGGCGTCACGGCTGAAGGCCACGCTCTCGGTCATGCGGTCGTGCAGCAGCGCGGCGCAGGCCTGCAGTTCGGCCTCGGTCAGCGGCTTGGCGGGGGCGCCGGTCACATTGGCAAGCAGGCCGCGCTTGCACAGCAGCCGGTACTCGGTGACGCGCTCGATGCGGTGCAGCACCAGGCCGCAGTTGCGGGCGATGTCGGTGGCCTTGCTGGCCCAGGGCGACAGCGTGCCCAGGCGCGGCATCACCAGCACCAGGTCGCCCTGACCTGCGTCGGTGCCGCCGGCGTAGGCGTCACCGTAGGTCAGCAGGCTGGCCAGCTTGTCGGTGTCGAGCGCCTGGCCGGGCTCGGGCAGCACCCAGTGCACATGGCGCGCCACCACCCCGGTGATGCGGTCGCTGACCGCCTGCAGCTGTGGCAGCAGCGCCTGGGCGCGGAACACCGAGAGCGCGTTGCCGCCCTCGAACGACAGGGGCTGGGCGGCATTCTGAGGGGCTTGCGGCATGGCGGACCGGTGTCGGGGCAGGCCGCAGCGCCGCACCATCGGCCCTGGCGGGCCCATGCCCGTGGAAACCCGGCATTCTAGTTCGCGGTGGGATAATTCTTGGATGGCCATCACCCTCAAGACCACCCCCGCCGAGATCGCCGGCATGCGCACCGCCGGCCGCCTGGCCTCGGAGGTGCTGGACATGCTGACCCCCCATGTGGTGCCCGGTGTCACCACCGAGGCACTGGACCAGCTGGCCCATGGCCACATCGTGCAGGTGCAGGGCGGCATCCCGGCGCCGCTGAACTACGCACCGCCCGGCTACGTGCCCTACCCCAAGTCGATCTGCACCTCGGTCAACCATCAGGTCTGCCACGGCATCCCGAACGACAAGCCACTGAAGAACGGCGACGTCGTCAACATCGACGTCACCGTCATCAAGGACGGCTGGCACGGCGACACCAGCCGCATGTTCATCGTCGGTGACGGCTCGATCGCGGCCAGGCGCCTGTGTGCCATCACCTACGACGCGATGTGGAAGGGCATTGCCAAGGTCAAGCCCGGCGCGCGGCTGGGCGACATCGGCCATGCGATCCAGGTGTTTGCAGAACACCAGGGCTTTTCCATCGTGCGCGAGTTCTGCGGCCACGGCATCGGCAACAAGTTCCACGAAGAGCCGCAGGTGCTGCATTACGGCCGCCCCGGCACGCTGGACGAACTGGTGGCGGGCATGATCTTCACCATCGAGCCGATGGTCAACGCCGGCCGGCGCGAGATCCGCGAGCTGGGCGACGGCTGGACCATCGTCACCAAGGACCGCTCGCTGTCGGCACAGTGGGAGCACACGGTGCTCGTCACCGAGACCGGCTACGAGGTGCTGACGCTGTCGGCCGGCTCGCCGCCGCCGCCGGCCTTTGTCATGCCCATGGCCACCAGCGCCGCCTGAGCAGCGGCTGCCCGCGCGTGAACCAACGTGATCCCTCGGCCCTGGCGCCAGAAGTCACTCTGATTGCGCCACCGCCACCGCCACCGCCGCTGGACCTGCCTGCGCTGCGGGCGCGTTTTCGCGACGGCAAGCGCGCGCTGATCGAGCACTTCATGCAGGGCCGGGCCACGGCCCCGGCCGCCTCCCGGCTGATCAAGGCGCTGACCCGGCATGTCGACGCCACCCTCATTGACCTGTGGCAGGGCAGCGGCCTGCCCACTGGCGCAGCGTTGCTGGCGGTGGGCGGCTACGGCCGGGGCGAGTTGCTGCCGCACAGCGACGTGGACGTGGTGCTGCTGCTGCCCGACGAAGCCTCGGTGCTCACCGGCAGCCCGTTGAAGACCATGGTCGAGGACTTCATCACCGCCTGCTGGGACATCGGGCTGGAGATCGGCTCGTCGGTGCGCAACGTGGCCGAGTGCGTGCTGGAGGCGCGCGCCGACCAGACGGTGCAGACCTCGCTGCTCGAAGCGCGCCTGGTGTGCGGCGCCCGCAAGCTCAACACCCAGTTCCAGCGCGAGACCGCCGTGCTGATGGACGCCAAGGCCTTCCTGCGCGCCAAGACGCTGGAGATGCACCAGCGCCACACCAAGTTCGACAACACGCCTTACGCGCTGGAACCCAACTGCAAGGAAAGCCCCGGCGGCCTGCGTGACCTGCACGTGGTGATGTGGGTGGCACGCGGCGCCGGGCTGGGACGCAGCTGGGCCGAGCTGGCAGCCAATGGCCTGATCACGCCCTTCGAGGTGAAGCAGCTGCAGCGCAACGAGGGCCTGCTCAAGCTGATCCGCGCGCGCCTGCACGCCGTGGCCGGCCGCCGCGAAGACCGGCTGGTGTTCGACCTGCAGACCGCCGTGGCCGAGAGCTTCGGCTACGCCAACAGCCGGGCGCAGCGTGCGTCTGAAGTCTTGATGCACCGCTACTACTGGGCGGCCAAGGCGGTGACGCAGCTCAACCAGATCCTGATGCTGAACATCGAGGAGCGCATCAACGGCAGCGAGGCCGCCCCGATGCGGCAGATCAATGCACGCTTCTTCGACCGCGCCGGCATGCTGGAGGTGTCGCACGACAACCTCTACACCGAGAACCCGCACGCCATCCTGGAGACTTTTCTCGTCTTCCAGCAGACACCGGGCATTCAGGGCCTGTCGGCGCGCACGCTGCGTGCGCTCTACAACGCCCGTGAGGTGATGGACAGCCGCTTCCGCCATGACCCGATCAACCGCGAGTTGTTCATGGACATCCTGCGGCAGCCGAATGGCATCACCCTTGCCTTCCGGCTGCTGAACCAGACCTCGGTGCTGGGCCGCTACCTGTGGGTGTTCCGCCGCATCGTCGGCCGCATGCAGCACGACCTGTTCCATGTCTACACCGTGGACCAGCACATCCTGATGGTGCTGCGCAACATGCGCCGCTTCTTCATCCCCGAGCATGCGCATGAGTACCCGTTCTGCAGCCAGCTGGCCAGTGAATGGGACAAGCCATGGCTGCTGTACATCGCCGCGCTGTTCCACGACGTGGCCAAGGGCCGCGGCGGCGACCACAGCCTGCTGGGCACCACGGAAGTGCGCCGCTTCTGCCGCGACCACGGCATCGGCAAGGACGACACGGCGCTGGCCGAGTTCCTGGTCAAGCACCACCTGACGATGAGCCACACGGCCCAGAAGGAGGACCTGTCGGACGCCGACGTGATCCGCGCCTTCGCCGACAAGGTGGGCAACGTGCGCACCCTCACCGCGCTGTACCTGCTGACGGTGGCCGACATCCGCGGCACCAGCCCCAAGGTGTGGAATGCCTGGAAGGCCAAGCTGCTGGAAGACCTGTTCCGCACCACGCTGCGCGCCCTGGGCGGCGCCCAGCCCAACCTGGCTGCCGACCTGGAAGCCCGCAAGCAGGAGGCGCGGCAGATCCTGGCGCTGCACAGCGCCCTGCCCGGCACCGAGCTGCCCCTGTGGAAGACGCTGGAGCTGAGCTACTTCGCCCGCCACGACGCCAGCGAGATCGCCTGGCATGCGCGTGCGCTGTGGCGCCACCTGGATCCACCCCAGCCGGTGGTGTGCGCCCGGCCCAGCCCGGTGGGCGACGGCCTGCAGGTGGTGGTGCATGCGCCCGACCGGCCCGACCTGTTCGTGCGCATCTGCGGCTACTTCGACGGCGCCGGTTTCTCCATCCAGGACGCCAAGGTGCACACCAGCCGCACCGGCTTCGCGCTCGACACCTTCCAGGTGGTGCACCCGCAGTTCGAGGCCGGTGACCAGAGCGGCTACCGCGACCTGATCTCGCTGGTGGAGACCCAGCTCGCCAGTGCGATGCACAGCGATGCCCCGCTGCCCGAACCCAGCCGCGGCCGGGTGTCCCGGCGGGTCAAGTCCTTCCCGATCACCCCGCGGGTGTCGCTGCGGCCCGACGAGCGGGCCCAGCGCTGGCTGCTGTCGGTCAGCACCAGTGACCGCTCCGGCCTGCTCTACGCCATTGCGCGGGTGCTGGCGCGGCACGGCATCAACCTGCAGCTGGCCAAGGTCAGCACGCTGGGCGAGCGGGTGGAAGACACCTTCCTGGTCAACGGCCCGGCGCTGCAGCAGACCCGCGCGCAGCTGCAGATCGAAAGCGAACTGCTGGACGCCCTGGCCCCGGTGCGCTGAGCGATGCCGCTGCGTGCGCTGACCCCGGCCGAAGCGGCCGCCGACCTGGGTGCCTTCGACGCCATCCTCGACGCCCGATCGCCAGCAGAGTTCGCCGAGGACCACCTGCCCGGCGCCATCAACTGGCCGGTGCTCGACGATGCACAGCGCCGCACTGTCGGCACGCTGTATGTGCAGACGTCGGCGCTGGAAGCCCGCAAGCTGGGCGCGGCGATGGTGGCGCGCAACATCGCCGACCACCTGGACCGCTGGGTCGCCGACAAGCCGCGCGACTGGCAGCCGCTGGTCTACTGCTGGCGCGGCGGCCAACGCTCGGGCGCACTGGCCTGGTTCCTCGACCAGATCGGCTTTCGCACCGCCAAACTGGCCGGTGGCTACAAGGGCTTTCGGGCGGTGGTGCGGCAAGATCTGGCCGACTGGCCGGCGCGGTTCCGGTTCAACGTGCTGGCCGGGCGCACCGGCAGCGGCAAGACCCGGCTGCTGCAGGCGCTGGCGGCGGCCGGCGCGCAAGTGCTCGACCTGGAAGCGCTGGCGGCCCACCGTGGCTCCATCCTGGGCGGCCTGCCCGGCCAGCCGCAGCCCACGCAGAAGGCCTTCGACAACCGGCTGTGGCAGGCGCTGCGCCAACTGGATGCCAGCCGGCCGGTGTTCGTCGAGAGCGAGAGCAAGAAGATCGGCCGGCTGCAGGTGCCCGACGCGCTGATCAGCCAGATGCATGCCGAGGGCCAGGTGCTGCGGGTGCAGATGCCCGATGCAGCCCGGGTGCAGCTGCTGCTGCAGGACTACGGCTTCTTTGCCCAGGATGTCGAAGGCTTCTGCCGCCTGCTGGATGGCCTGGTGGCACTGCGCGGCAAGGACACGGTGGCCCGCTGGCAGGCCCACGCCCGGGCCGGTGCCTGGGCCGAAGTGTTCGGCGACATGATGCTGCAGCACTACGACCCGCTGTATAACCGGTCGATGGACCGGCACTACGCAGCGTATGCCGAGGCCCGGCCGGTGCAGCTGGCCGACGGCGGGCCGGCGGCGCTGGCCGCCACGGCCCAGGCCCTGCTGACCCCCCTGTCCTGAGCCACACCCTCCATGCGCGAGAGCCCGGCCCTGATCGAATCGCGCGCCTACGGCGTGCGCCACATCCCGCTGCTGCGGCCGCTGGGCTGGCTGGCCCGAGGCTGGCGCGACCTGCTGCGCTGCCCCCTGCCCGGCCTGCTGCACGGCCTGGCGCTGGCGCTGTTCGGCGGCGCGCTGGTCGTGCTGGCGCACGACAGCTTCTGGCTGCTGTCCGGCGCCTTCACCGGCTTTCTGCTGGTGGCGCCGGTGCTGGCCACCGGCCTGTACGCGGTGAGCCGCGCACTCGAGAAGGGCCAGCGGGCCGATCTGTCGGTGGCCATCGCGGCGTGGCAGCCCAGCGGTGTGCAGGGCGGTCGGTTGATGGTCTTCGGTCTGCTGCTGGCCTTTGCCGGCACAGGCTGGGTGATGACATCGGCCTCGCTGGTCACCGGCTTCGCGGCCGCGCCGGTGGCCACGCCGCTGGACTTCCTGCGCGTGGTGGTGCTCAACGACAGTTCGCCGCTGTTTCAGGTCTGGCTGGCGATGGGCGCCATCCTGGCCGCGCCGGTGTTCGCCAGCAGCGTGGTCGCCATCCCCCTGCTGCTCGACCGCCAGGTGGGTGTGCTGGCCGCCGTGCTGACCAGCTGGCGCGTGGTGCAGGCCCATCCGCTGCCGATGGCGCTGTGGGCGGCCCTGCTGATGGGGCTGACCGTGCTGGGCATGGCCACCGCCTTGCTGGGCCTGGTGGTCATCGCCCCCTGGCTGGCCCATGCCAGCTGGCATGCCTACCGCGACCTGGTCAGCACCAGCGGCCTGGACGACCAGGCCTGAGCATGTTCGGCCTGACCGAAGAGCAGATCGCCACCTTCGGCCTCACCTTCGGGGTGAGCGCATTCATGCTGTACATGGTGTTCATCATCTTCCAGCTGGCGCGGGAATCGAAAGCCGGCCGGCTCGGCACCTTCATCCTGTTCCTCGGCCTGGGCTTCGGCCTGCTGGGCTTTGCCGCCAAGGGCGTGATCAAGTACTTTCTCGGCGGCATCGCCGAGTAGCCCGCCTGAAGTCTCAAGCTGCTGCCGTGAAGTTGCCGTGGAAACCCGGCGGCAGTGCATACGGCAGTTCAGCCTGGGCCAGCGGGCCGTCTTCCAGGTGCGCGGCATCCAGCACATTGAGCAGCGTCACCTGCCGGCGCGCATCGAAGTGCGTGCCCAGCACCCAGGCGTCGAGTTCGCCCGTCTTGCCGGGCTTGGGCACCAGCACATGCTCTTCGGCCAATGCATGCGGCCCGTGGTCGAAGCGCTGGCTGCGGCCGGTCTGGGTGTCCGACAGCTGCACGCCATGGAACTGCGACAGGCGCTCGCCGCCCGGGCCCGGCCGCCAGGCGGCGGCGGTCAGCAGCCAGCGCGCGGGCAAGCCGATGCGGCGCGGGTCCACGCGCGGGAATTCGCAGCCCTCCCCCGCCCGATCGAGCCGCTGCTGGCGCACCTGGCCGCTGCGCATGTCGAGCGTGGCGATGCAGGTGCTGGCAGGCGCGACGTCGACGTGGCGCGCCTGCATCAAGGCCACGGCGCCCTGGCTCAGAAAGCCGGCATCGGGCGCGCCGATGTAGCTCAGCACCACCTCGCCGCTGGGCGTGTCGTGTGCATTGCCGACATGAAACACCAACTCGGGCGGCAGCTCGAACACACGGCGCTGCGCGATGTCGTTCTTGTCCATCACCAGCACACGCAGGGGTTCGCCCGGCACCAGGGCAAAACTGCGCGGGCCGATGCTCGCCTTGCCGAAGTCCAGCCGCACTGGCGGCAAGGGCACGACGATGTATTTCCCGGTCACCGCCATGTCGTGCACCATGCCGCCGGCAAATGGCGACTCGCCGAGCTGCACGCGCAGCAGCGCGCCTTGCGGCCCGATGTGCCAGACCACCAGCGTCCGGCCGAAGGCACCGACGTTCCACAGATGGCCTTGCGGGTCGACCTTGGGGTGCGCCGAGAACGGCATCTGGGCCAGGTCGGCGCGCCAGGTGACAGGGCCGATGGCGGACAGATCCTCCGGGTCCAGCGCCCAGGCCGAGCCGCCTTCCCACATCGCCAGCAAGCGGCCAGCATGTTCGATGACGCTGGTGTTGGCGGTGTTGAAGGCGTCCGGCCCGCTGACCGGCGGTGTACCGGGCACGGTGGTGCCGAAGGCGCTGAAGAGAAAGCGGCCCGCAGCTCGCTCGGCCTGCAGCTTGCGGGTCTGTACCAGCCGGCCGCGGTGGCGTACCTGGCCGTCGGCGATGCTGAACTGCTGCACCATGCCGTCGCCATCGAACCAGTGGTGGTACCGCTCGCCGCCACGCTCGAACAACGCCGGCCCGTTGCGGTGGAAGCGCCCGCGCAGATCGGCCGGCCAGCGCCCGCGGATGCGCGCCTGCGCGTCGAGTTGGGCGGTGCTGTCGCTCAGGCCCTTGTACGGGCGCAGCAGCGGCTGGGCTGCAAACGCGGCATCGAAGTCTGCAGCGCGCGCCGGCAAGGCCAGCGCCGGCATGGCGGGCAGCGCGAGCGCGGCGGCGGTGCCCGCCAGGCCGGCCAGCAACTGGCGCCGTTGCAGGGCCAGGTTGGCACCACCGCCTTGGCGGACTGCGGCGCTCATTGCACCAGCTCCACGACGATGGCCTGGCCGTTCAGCGCCACCTTGCCGGTTTCCCAGCTGGGGCCGAAGGTGCCGGGCTTGCCCGAGCTGCCCCACGGCTCGGTGGGGATGCCCATCGGGTTGCGGCCCATCTTGCCGTCGCTGTCCAGGTCTTGAAACAGCATCAAGGCCACCGCATCGCCCGCCAGGCCGCACAGCTGCACCTGCATCCGGGCGTCGCCGGCGGCCACACGCAAGGTCGCAAGGGCTTGCTTGCCGAAGGCTTCGGCGCTGGCATAGGCGGCGACCATCAGGTGGCCCTGGCCTGGGCGGACGTTGTTCACCTGAACGGTGGCACAAGCCTGTGCGGGTGCCGGCTGGCTGGTCGCCGGACCGGACAGCGCGAGACTGGCGGCGGCCAGGATGGCGAGCATGAAGGAAGCGCGCTTGGGTTGGATGGGCATGCACAGGCTCCGGTGGGTGAATGGCCCGGAGTCTGGTCGGCGCCGCGCGCCGGCACATGCCGCGTGCGACGAAGCGACGGTCACGGTCGCGAAACGGCACCACGAGAGCCCGGCACCCGGCACCCAGCAGATCACGACCGGCGCGCTCGAATGAACAAGGGCCGGCAGAGCCGGCCCTTCGAATGCGAGTCCCCCAGCCTGTGCGCCTGCAGGCGCACAGTCGTTCGCCAGGCGAAGAACAGTCCTCAGGACTGTTCTTCGTCCGGGCTCACCCCATGTGCAGTCCGCCGTTGCAGGAGAAGTCTGCTCCGGTGGTGAAGCCCGAATCCTCGCCCGCCAGCCAGGCGCAGATCGAGCCGATCTCGTCGGGCGTGCCCAGGCGCTTGACGGGAATCGTGGCGACGATCTTCTCCAGCACTTCGGGCTTGATGGCGCGGACCATGTCGGTGCCGATGTAGCCCGGGCTCACGGTGTTCACCGTCACGCCCTTGGCCGCCATTTCTTGCGCCAGGGCCATGGTGAAGCCGTGCATGCCGGCCTTGGCGGCCGAGTAGTTGGTCTGGCCGGCCTGGCCCTTTTCGCCATTCACCGAGCTGATCTGGATGATGCGGCCCCAGCCCTTTTCGACCATGCCCGGCACCACTTGCTTGGTGACGTTGAACATGCTGTTCAGGTTGGTGTCGATCACCGCCTTCCAGTCCTCGGGCGTCATCTTCAGGAACATGCGGTCGCGGGTGATGCCGGCGTTGTTCACCAGCACGTCGATGGCGCCGTGCGCCGCCGTGGCCTTGCCGAAGGCCTCGACGGTGGACTCCCAGTCGGCGACGTTGCCCACGCTGGCGTAGAAGCTGTAGCCCAGCGCCTTCTGCTCGTCGAGCCACTTGACGAAGTCACGGCTGGGGCCGCAGCCGGCGATGACGGTGAAGCCGGCCTTGTGCAGGCGCTGGCAGATGGCGGTGCCGATGCCGCCCATGCCGCCGGTGACGTATGCGACTTTGTTGTTGGCCATGGTGTCTCTCTCTTGGGTTGGTGTGCGTGGTGGTGCGCGGGGTGGTGTGCGGGGTGGTGTGCGGGTTGGTGCGCGGGTTGGTGCGTGATACGCCGGGTTCAGCGCTCGATGGTCAGGGCCACGCCCATGCCACCGCCGATGCAGAGGCTGGCGATGCCCTTCTTCGCGTCGCGCTTCTGCATCTCATGCAGCAGCGTCACCAGGATGCGGCAGCCCGACGCGCCGATCGGGTGGCCGATGGCGATGGCGCCGCCATTGACGTTGACCTTGCTGGTGTCCCAGCCCATTTCCTTGTGCACCGCACAGGCCTGGGCGGCAAACGCCTCGTTGATCTCCAGCAGGTCCAGATCGGCCGGGTTCCAGCCCGCGCGCTGCAGCGCCTTGCGCGCTGCGGGCACCGGGCCCATGCCCATGATCTTGGGGTCCAGCCCGGCACTGGCGTAGCTGGCGATGCGGCCCAGCGGCTTCAGGCCCAGGGCGGCGGCCTTGGCGGCGGTCATCAGCACCACGCCGGCAGCGCCGTCGTTCAGGCCGGATGCATTGCCGGCGGTCACCGAGCCGGCCTTGTCGAAGGCCGGGCGCAGGCCGGCCAGGGCCTCGGCGCTGGTCTTCTTGTTGATGAACTCGTCGGCGGCGAACAGGATCGGGTCGCCCTTCTTCTGGGCGATCGACACGGCGGTGATCTCGTCCTTGAAGCGGCCAGCCTCCTGGGCGGCGGCGGCCTTCATCTGGCTGGCCAGGGCCAGTGCGTCCTGCTGCTCGCGGGTGATGCCGTACTGTTTCGCCACGTTCTCGGCGGTGGTGCCCATGTGGTACTGGTTGTACACATCCCACAGGCCGTCGGTGATCATGGTGTCGACCAGCTTCCAGTCGCCCATGCGCTGGCCGTCGCGGCTGCCAGGCAGCACGTGCGGTGCGGCGCTCATGTTTTCCTGGCCGCCGGCGATGACGATCTCGCTGTCGCCGTCACGGATGGCCTGGGCGGCCAGCATCACCGCCTTCAGGCCCGAGCCGCAGACCTTGTTGATGGTGTACGCCGGCACTTCCAGCGGCAGGCCCGACTTGACCACCGCCTGGCGCGCGGCGTTCTGGCCCGAGCCGGCGGTGAGCACCTGGCCCAGGATCACTTCATTGATCTGCGCACCGCTCAGCCCGCTGCGCTGCAGCAGGGCCTGGATCACGGTGGCGCCCAGTTCGGGGGCAGGTACCTTGGCCAGGCTGCCGCCGAACTTGCCGACCGCTGTGCGGGCGGCAGCGACGATGACGATGTCGGTGCTCATGGTGGAGTTCTCCGGAGGATGGATGAAAAGTCAGAGGCGCGCTGTGGCCGTTGGTTCAGTGCCGTGCGGTGCAACCCGGCAAGCAGCCGACGTCGAACCGGCTTTGCCGGGCCACCGGGGGCGCCCCCTGGGGGAGGCGCCGAAGGTGCTTAACGGTGACAGGGTCAGGCCTTTTGCTTGACATAGCGGCCGGGTGCGGCCTCGATCACCTTGTGGCTGCGGTTGCCGTAGGCCTTGGGCGCGGCCACCTGCTTGCCGCCCTGCCGGCCCAGCCAGCCTGACCACACCGGCCACCAGCTGCCGGGATACTCTGCCGCCGTCTTGTACCAGTCGTCGGCGCCGGCGGGCAGCTTGGCATTGACCCAGTGGCTGCGCTTGTTCTTGGTCGCCGGGTTGATGACGCCGGCAATGTGGCCCGAGGCACCCAGCACGAAGGTCTTGTCCTGGCTGCCGGCCAGCACGCCGCAGCTCTTGTAGGCCGCCTGCCAGGGCACGATGTGGTCCTCGCGCGAGGCGTAGATGAACACCGGGCAGCTGATCTTCGTCAGGTCCAGCGATTCGCCGCAGACGGTCAGCGCACCGGGCTGGCGCAGCGCGTTCTCCAGGTAGGTGTGGCGCAGGTACCAGCAGTACATCGGGCCCGGCAGATTGGTGGAGTCACCGTTCCAGTACAGCAGGTCGAACGGCGGCGGCGCTTCGCCCTTCAGGTAGTTGCCGACCACATAGTTCCACACCAGGTCGTTGGGCCGCAGGAAGCTGAAGGTGGTGGCGAGTTCCTTGCCCTTGAGCAGGCCCGGGCCGCCGGGCGCCTGTGCGCCGATGGTCATCTCGCGCAGCTTGACGCTGCCCTCGTCGACGAACACATCGAGGATGCCGGTCTCGCTGAAATCGAGCAGCGTGGTCAGCAGCGTCAACGACGCGGCCGGCTGTTCACCGCGCGCGGCCAGCACCGCCAGGGCCGTGGCCAGGATGGTGCCGCCCACGCAGAAGCCCAGGGTGTTGATCTGCTCGGCGCCGGTGATGTCCTGCACCTGGGCGATGGCGGTGATCGGGCCCTGGGCAATGTAGTCGTCCCAGGTCAGCGCGGCCATGCTGGCGTCGGGGTTGCGCCAGCTGACGACGAACACCCGGTGGCCGTTCTCCACGGTGTAGCGGATCACCGAGTTCTCGGGCTGCAGGTCGAGGATGTAGTACTTGTTGATGCACGGCGGCACGAACAGCATCGGCCGCTCATGCACCTTGGCGGTCAGCGGCTTGTACTCGATCAGCTGGAACAGCGCGTTCTCGAACACCACCGCGCCTTCGCTGGTGGCCACGTTGCGGCCCACCTCGAAGACGCTTTCGTCGGTCTGCGACATATGGCCCTGCTCGATGTCCTTCCACAGCAGCTGCATGCCCTGGGTGATGCTCTCGCCCTTGGTCTCCACCGCCTTGGCCAGCGCCTCGGGGTTGGTGGCCAGGAAGTTGGCCGGGCTGGCAGCGTCCACCCACTGCTGCACCGCGAAGCGGATCTTGGCCTTGGTCTTGGCATCGCCCTGCACGCTCTCGGCCATCTGCATCAGGGTGCGGGCGTTCAGCAAATAGGCCTGCGCCACCATCGCCGCAGCCGGGTTCTTGGCCCAGGCGTCGGCCGAGAACCGCTTGTCGCCGACCGGGGCGGCGGGCGTGCCCTCTTTCTGGAAGGCGGTGAGCGTGTTGTTCCACATCGCCGTGGCCTGGGTGATGTAGTCGCCCTGCAGCTTGGCCATGGCGTCCATCGGCAGGCTCAGGCCCGACATGGTCTTCCACATCTCGGTCATGGCCGTGCCCATGGCCTGCGCAGTGGCCTGTGTGGCCTGTGTGGCCTGTGTGGCCTGTGTGGCCTGTGTGGCATGCCTGGCCTGTGTGGCCTGAGCCGCCTGACCGAGGGGGTCGGCGGCGGGAACCGGCTTCTGAGTCATCGTTGTCTCCACCTGTGCCGGGCGACGCAAGCCGCGTGCCCTTGTGCGATGCTGTGTCACAACGCACGTTATACGGGTTCTAGCTTACCCGATGATGACTCATTTTTTCAATACGCGACATTACGTATCGCAATCTGAAATGTATATCGTCCCCATTGCCTGGATGTTCGTGGTGGTGCTGATGACGGTGGCCGAGGCCACGTCCACGCAGGGCACCCTGCTGGGTGCCTTCTTCACCTTCGTGCTGTATGGCCTGCTGCCGCTGGCCATCGTGATGTATCTGCTGGGTACGCCCTCGCGCTGGCGCGCGCGGCGCGCGGCCGATGCCGCTGAGCAAGCGCCCGACGGTGTTGCACCAACGGACGAATCAGCCCGCGCTGACCCCGCTGACCCCGCTGACACCGCTGACAGCGATGGCAGCGGCCATCCGCCCGGTGCGGGGATCGCGCCGAAACGAGAAGAACCTTGAGGCATCGCCCACGGTGCACCAATGGCCGCCGGCCACCACGCGCACGCCCAGCGCAGCCAGCCGCTGCCGCGCCAGCCCGGCCAGGTCGGCGCGCCAGCGTGGGCTGCCATCGGCGCGCGGGCTGAAGCGGAACATCGCTGCATCCGCCGGCTGCAGAGGCTGCAGAGGCTGCAGATGCTGCAGATGCTGCGGGTCGGCGCCGAAGGCCTGCAGCACATCGGCGCCGACCTCGAAGGCGTCGGGGCCGATGCAGGGGCCCAGCCAGGCCAGCAGCCGGTCGGGGGCGCAGCCGGCCACGTCGCACAGCGCTCCGGCGGTGCGCTCGAGCACCCCGCCGGCCAGGCCGCGCCAGCCGGCGTGGGCCGCACCCACGGCGCGCCCGTCGGCGCTGCACAGCAGCACCGGCAGGCAATCGGCCACCAGCACGGCGCAGGCGATGCCGGGCTCGGTGCAGATGCTGGCATCGGCGCGGGGCAGCGGCGCGCCAGCGCGCAGATGGGCCGCCGTCAGACGCACCAGGTCGGCGCCATGCGCCTGGTTCAGCCACACCGGCTGCGCGCCCAGCGCGCAGGCAAAGCGGCGCTGGTTCTCCAGCACCGCAGCGGGTGCATCGACGCCATCGCCACCCAGCGCCGGTGGGCGCAGGTTCAGGCTGTCGAACGGGGCCGCGCTGGTGCCGCCGGCGCGGGTGCTCATCAATGCGGTGACGCCGGCAGGCGCCGGCCAGTCGGGCCGGATGGAATCGGGTAGCCCGGCATCAGACCGGCCGGGCTCAGGCAGGCCGGCATCGCCGCCCGGCACAGCCCCGTCAGAAGGCATCCGGGCAGGCAGCGGGCGCCGTCTTGGCGAAGGCGTCCAGCGCCATGCAGTGCTCGTACACCTGCACCACCTGGGGCACATGGCTGAGCCGGCAATCGAAGCGCAGGGCATTGAAGATCTGCGGCACCAGCGTCAGGTCGGCCAGCGTCGGGGTGTCGCCGTGGCAGAAGCGCGCCGGCCGGGCGGCGAGCTGGCGTTCCACCGCTTCCAGGCCGGTCTCGACCCAGTGCCGGTACCAGCGGTTCTTGTCGTCCTCGCTGACCTTCAGGTCGTGCGTCAGGTAACGCAGCACACGCATGTTGTTCAGCGGGTGGATCTCGCAGGCGATGTCCTGCGCGATGGCGCGCACCCGGGCCCGGCCTGCGGCATCGGCCGGCAGCAGCGGTGGTTGCGGGTGGGTTTCGTCCAGGTATTCGATGATGGCCAGCGACTGGCCCAGCAGCACATCGCCATCCTGCAGCGCGGGCACCAGCCGCGATGCCGACAGTGCGGCGTAAGTGTCGTCCAGGTGTTCGCGCTTGACCAGCTGCACCGGGATGTAGTCGTAGTCCAGGCCCTTCAGGGCCAGGGCGATGCGCACCCGGTACGACGCCGACGAGCGAAAGTAGTTGTAGAGCTGCAAGCGGCCTCCGATGACGACACCACGGGTTGGATCAACCCGGCCTGACGCGCACCTTCAGCGTGCCCAGGCCGGCGATGCTGCCTTCCATCATGTCACCCGGCACCACCGCGCCCACGCCCGCCGGCGTGCCGGTGTAGATCAGGTCGCCCGGCTGCAGGGTCCAGGCGCGCGACAGTGTTTCGATGGTTTCGGCCACGTTCCAGATCAGCTCGGACAAGTCGCCCTGTTGCCGCTGCACGCCGTTGACCGACAGCGTGATGGCACCGCGGGTCAGCTCGCCGGTGCTGGCGATGGGCTGCAGCGGGCCGATCGGCGCCGATTCATCGAAGGCCTTGCCGATGCACCAGGGCCGGCCCTGCTTCTTCATGTCGTTCTGCAGGTCGCGCCGGGTCATGTCCAGGCCGACCGCATAGCCCCAGATGTGCCGGGCAGCGTCGGCGGCGGCGATGTTGCGCCCGCCGGTGCCGATGGCTACCACCAGCTCGATCTCATGGTGCAGGTTGGCGGTGAGCGGCGGGTAGGCCACCTCGCCCACCGCGCCGTCGGCCACCGGCACCACGGCGTCGGCCGGCTTCAGGAAGAAGAACGGTGGCTCGCGGCCGGTGAAGCCCATCTCCTGCGCGTGCTCGGCATAGTTGCGGCCGACGCAGTAGATGCGGTGCACAGGAAACAGGCCGCCGCCGGCGACGGGCACGCAGGGGGTGGCTGGTGCGGGGATGACGAAGGACATGGCAGAAAGCGGGGCAAGGGGTTGATGGGTGGTGCCCCGGGGATGATGCCATGGGCCGCCGCTACACTTTGCCGATGATCGAGCTGCGCCGCATCAAACATTGCCGTGCCTGTGGCACCCCCGTGGGCTACAAGATGCCAGAGGACGACAACCGCGAGCGCGCGGTCTGCCCCGCCTGCCAGTTGGTTCATTACGAGAACCCGCTGAACGTGGTGGGCACGGTGCCGGTGTGGGGCGAGCAGGTGCTGCTGTGCAAGCGCGCCATCGAACCGCGCCACGGCTTCTGGACCCTGCCGGCCGGTTTCATGGAACTGGGTGAGTCGGTGGAAGACGGCGCCCGCCGCGAGACGGTGGAAGAAGCCGGCGCCAACATCGAGCTGCAGGAGCTGTTCACCCTCATCAGCGTGGTGCGGGTCGGCCAGGTGCATCTGTTTTACCGCGCCCGCATGACCGACGCCACCCTCGACCCAGGCCCCGAGACGCTGGAGGCGCGGCTGTTCCATGAGCATGAAGTGCCGTGGGACGAGATCGCCTTCCGCACGGTGAAGGAGACGCTGCAGCACTACTTTGCCTGCCGCCGCGCCGGCGTCTACGCGCTGCACTGCGGCAGCATCTGAGGCCCGCGCAGGGCTCTCAGCTGCCGGTCAGCGTGTCGGCCACCGTCTCGGCCGCCGTCTCGGGCGCCGTCTCGGGCACCGGCGCCGTCTCGGGCACCAGCGCCGGGCCGGTGGCTGCGTCGAAGCCCAGCTGCCACAGCACATCCAGGTCGTCGGCGCTGCGCACACCTTCAGCGGTCACCTGCAGGCCCACCGCCTGCACCAGCTTCACCAGCCCCTGCAGATGGCGGCGTGCGTCGTCGGCGTCGTCGGCATGGATGCCGTTGACGAAGCGGGCGTCGATGCGCACGCAGTCCAGGCCCAGGTCGATCAACCGCGGGATGCGGGCCAGGCCGTCGCCGGCATGCTCCAGGCCCAGCATCGCGCCCAGCGGCCGCCAGCGCCGCGACAGCTCACGCACCAGCAGCGGCCGCTCCAGCGCAAGCACCTCCGGCAGGTCGATCCACAGCCGGCAGGCCGCCTGCGGCGCCTGCTCCAGCCGGCGCGCCACGGCGGCCACGAACTCGGCCGACGCCACCGACTGCGCCGCCATGTTGATGCAGCGCGCCTGGCCGTCGGCAGCGATCGCGGCCAGCGCCAGGCCCACCACCTTCTCGTCGACCTCGGCGCACAAACGGCTGCGCGTGGCCATGGACAGCCAGCGGCTGGCCGGCTCCATCGGGCCGCCGTCCTGCAGCTGCACCCGCAGCGGACAGTCCAGGTGCAGCTGGCGGCCATCGGGCGTGCGCACCGGGTAGGCCGCCAGCGCCACCCTGCCCTGCGCCAACGCCCGGCTGATGCGACGTTGCCAGGACGACTCACCTTGCGGCAAGCCTGCATCTTGCAGCGGCAACTCGACAGCCGACCAGGCTGGCGGTGCGGCCAGGTCGGCCTCGGCGCGTGCCAGCGCCGCATCGGCGAGGGCCATGGCCTGGTTGGCGCCCATCGGCCGGTCCAGTTCGACCGCACCGGCGAACACCCGCGCCTGGGGGTCGATGGCCAGCAGCGGCAGACGCATCGCCTGGGTGAGCGCGGCAGCGGTCTCCTGCGCCATGCTGCCCACCGGCAGCAGCAGCGCGAAGTCGGCACCGTTCAGGCGGCCGGCAAAGCAGCGGTCGATGCGGTCGGGGTAGGCCTGCAGCGACGCGGCCACGGCCAGCAGCGCGCGGTCGGCCATCGCATGGCCCATCCGCAGGTTCAGGCCCTGCAGATCGCGCAGACGCAGCAGCAGCAGGCCGGCCTCGGCCGTGTCGCGGCCGGCGCCGAGCACCGAATCGAGTACCGCCATGAAGTGGCGGCGGTTGGCCAGGCCGGTCAGCGGGTCGCTGTGCGCCTGGCGGCGCAGCGCTTCCAGCTGTTCGGCCTGCACCGCGTACAGCGCTTGCTGGCGACCGACCAGCGCGCGGATGCCGTCTGCCAGCGGGCGCAGCTCGGGCAGCACCGGCGCGAGACCGCCGCACGCGGGCCAGGCGCCGGCGACCTGGTCGTCGCTGTCGCCCGGCAACGTCTGCAGCAGCTCGGTGGCGGCCTTGGCCAATTTGCGGCGACCAGCCCAGATGCCCCACACCAGGCCCAGCAGCAAGCCCGACACCAAGCCCGACACCTGGCCCGCGCCGACGTACAGCAACGCGGCCGGCAGCGGCCGGTCGGCCAGCAGGCCCCAGCCGGCCAGGATGGCCAAGGCGGCCAAGGCGGCGCTGACCAGCAGGGCAGCCGCTTGGCCGGCGGACAGCATGGGGCGACGGACGGCAGGCACGGGCGCGGACGCGGGCATGGGCTGGGGGCATGCCGCGAGGCACGCCAGACGACAGGGGCAGGCGACTGCCCAGCCGCCTGCCACCCGAGCAAGCCGCTGGACCACCCAATGCCGTTGTTGTCGGCCTGCATCGGCCGAACTTGAACCCGGCGCCGGCGCGCCGCAGGGCTACCTGCGCGGCGGCGGCAGGTCGGTGCAGCTGCCGTGCGCCACCTCGGCGGCCAGGCCGATGCTTTCGCCCAGCGTGGGGTGCGGGTGGATGGTCTTGCCGATGTCCACCGCATCGGCGCCCATCTCGATGGCCAGCGCCACCTCGCCGATCATGTCGCCGGCATGGGTGCCGACGATGCCGCCGCCGAGGATGCGGCCGTGGCCATGGGCGTCGGGCGAATCATCGAACAGCAGCTTGGTGAAGCCTTCGTCGCGGCCGTTGGCGATCGCCCGGCCCGATGCCGCCCAGGGGAACAGGCCCTTCCTGACCGGAATGCCCCGGGCCCTGGCCTCGTCTTCGGTCAAGCCCACCCAGGCCACCTCGGGGTCGGTGTAGGCCACGCTGGGGATCACCCGGGCGTCGAACAGCGCCTTGCTGTCACCAGCCGCCACCTCGGCCGCCACATGCCCCTCGTGCACCGCCTTGTGCGCCAGCATCGGCTGGCCCACCACGTCGCCGATGGCGAAGATGTGGGGCACGTTGGTGCGCATCTGCTGGTCGACCGGGATGAAGCCGCGGTCTGTGACCACCACGCCGGCCCGGTCGGCACCGATCTTCTGGCCATTGGGCGTGCGGCCCACTGCCTGCAGCACCAGGTCGTAGATGCCTTCGCTGTGGGTGCCGTCCAGGCCCTCGAACTGCACCTGGATGCCCTCGGCCGTGGCCTTCGCGCCCACGGTCTTGGTCTTCAGCATCAGGCGGTCGAAGCGCTTGGCGTTCATCTTCTGCCACACCTTGACCAGATCGCGATCAGCGCCTTGCATCAGGCTGTCCAGCATCTCGACCACGTCGAGGCGGGCGCCCAGTGTGGAATACACCGTGCCCATCTCCAGGCCGATGATGCCGCCGCCGATG